>CAYHZX010000034.1:0-5229 GCA_964361355.1 uncultured Candidatus Saccharibacteria bacterium
TTGATGACCATGTTCTATTAACTTTCTCTCTTGGCTTTATTCCTGGCATGCTTTCATTATATCATGTTATACACAGACCTCAAGTGTATAGCGTCTGCCATAATATTTCTAATTTTAATATTATTCCTCTTCATACAAATTTTTATACAGCAAACTATCTACGCATTTACGCGATCTTTTTGCGTGTTTCTTTCGCGGTCTTCTCCCGCAAGTAGTACAACTTCGCGCGGCGCACGCGTTGCGGGCGCTTAAGCACTTTAATATCTTCAAGCATCGGCGAATAAAGCGGAAACACGCGCTCCACCCCGATGCCCCCCGATACTCTGCGTACCGTAAATGTAGCGCCCGGCTCTCTGCCATGTTTGCGCGCGAGTACCACGCCCTCAAACATTTGTTTGCGCGTTTTATCCGCCTCGGCTCCGCCTTTGCGAGACTGGCTAGCTTCTTTGACGCGCTCGACTACGCGCACGGTGTCGCCCGCGCGCATATCAAGGGTTCTACGCGCCTCGCGATCTACCGGTGAAAAATTAAAGTCGTAGTTCATGATTTTTGTCATTGCGACCCCGCAGCTGCGGGGGAAGCAATCCCGTTGTTTATCTGCTGGATTGCTTCGTCACTCCGTTTCTCGCAATGACGCTACTGTAGATCATTAAGCACCGTTTGTAAATCCTCCGGCATATCCGCTTCCAACCGCACGCGCGATCCGCTCTCTGTTTGAAACTCAAGGGAGAAGGCGTGCAAAAACTGCCGCGTGAGGCCCGCAAGGCATGAACGTTTTGCCAAATAAAGCTTATCGCACGCCACCGGATGCCCGATCGCTTTTAGATGCACGCGAATTTGATGCGTTCTGCCGGTTTGAGGAAAAAGCGTGAGAAGCGTGTAACTATCGCGAGGAAAATATTTTTTCACGCGCCACAAAGTTCGCGCTTGGCGCGTTTTGCCGCGCACATTCATTCCTGCCACCCGCCGCGATGGATGGCGCGGCGAGCGGCCGATCGGCAAATCAATGGCACCCTCTTTTTCTTTCATCAATCCTTCCACCAACGCGAAATATGTTTTTTTAATAATTCGTTCGTAAAACAAACGCTTGAGATATTCATGCGCGCGCGCATGTTTTGCAAGCAATAATACGCCCGAGGTATCGCGATCAAGCCGATGGGCTAGTTGCGTATTTGGAAAATAGACGATAATCTCGCGCGCCTCAATACCCGCCGGCTTATTGACCGCGATAATGTCATTGTCTTCGTAAATGATAGGCATGTTGTACTCCATAATATCGTAATATTATAACTTTGAATTACGAAATGAAAGAAATAAAAAAAGGCGCGCCGGGGCATTCATCGTAAATGCTCTCGCGGCGCGCAAAATGTACAAACCTACCTATAGGCACCACTTCAGATACGCCCCGTCCGACTGACGGAGCTCAAAGCACCGCGGCTCGGACTGCTCCCTCCCTCCATAGCCGTATGGATTGTAAGGGAAAGAGTAATACGGCCACATCGGATATGAGTAATTCGGATACGAGTAATAAGGAGTGTAGTAGTGACCACCATTATTATAGTGGTCATGACGGCCATGATGCCCGCCACCACGGTGGCCATGATGGCCAGACCAGTGAATCGGTATTGCACTTTCCCGATTCTGCCGCCCCCACGAAGGTAAGGATGGCGGTATGGCCGGCAGGCCAAACAGTAAAGGCGGGACCAACGGTTCTAGCTCTCGTTTCTGTTCCTCTGGCGGCAAAGGCGCCGTTGGAAGAAAAATGGTGAACAAAACGAGGACACAAAGGAGGATGGCGACGGCGAGAACAAAAATAATCCCGGCATTTTCTCCCCAAAACCCGTCCACTAAGCGGGCTTCGCGCACAAACTCCCATCTTTCCGGTCCTTTTCCGGGCTTAATCCTTTTCATCTCGTATCCCATTTTTCACCTTCCTTTCGCCGCGTTGTACCCGCGGCAATAGTCGTCTGCGTTGTTGCACTCCATCTCAACTCCATTACGCGCGGCTCGAGTTCCCGCGTGATAAAGAGCGCTCTCGCTATCGCCTCGTTCACTCCTCGAACGAGGATGTTCTCGCGCGATCGGCTGAATCGGCTGGACAATCGGCAGATGCCGCACCGTAGCGCTCCCCGCGGTGCTACTTTCGTAGCTATTCTCGCATGGTACGCCCCCGCAAGAAACCCCTGCGCCGCTCGCAGTCGATGCCTTTATGTGTTCGATATCCACCTCTTTTTTCGCCTCGATCGCTTTGCCGCGATCACGACTAGTCCCAAAGGTTAGGATACCGATGATCAGAGCAACTGCCCCAAAAGCGATCCCGATCGCTGCCGGATTATTATGATCGGCAACCGCTGGCCGCGGCATGACAGCAACCAGAAAACAAACGATAACCAAACGTGCGATGAATTTCTTCATCTTTTGCCTCCTTTTTTTTCAAATTTCTGTCAAAATTAAGGATAGCATAAAGAAATTTTGGTGTCAATATTGCTCAAAAAAGATAGAATGGCTAGAGTGAACGCATTATGGCCATTGATTCAGCGGCACTCAAAGAAAAAATGGAGCGATCCTCGCGAATCGCGATCGTTATTCCTCCCGACGCCTCGGAAGAAACATATCTTGCCGCCGTAGCACTTGCCGAAAAAGCCAACGGGAAAGCATTTGTGGCCGGAGGTAATACGGCGACCAAACAACGCTGGCAGGCACTATTCGGATATCACGAAGAACCAAAAAAAGAATTTACCATTGTTATTAATACGGCCGAGCATCCTATAGAATCGCTCAAATACGAAACCCGCGATAATCAACTGAAAATTTTTCTAAGCATGCCCGCCTATCCGGCAGACCTGCCTGCGCAAACAGGGCAGGCAGGTCTGCCTTCGCCCGGCTTCGAACGGGCAAGCCCACAATCCCGGATTCTCCCCGAACATGTACGTTTCGAGGAGGCCTATCCCCGCTCTTCGCTCGTCATTGCGATAGGATTCTCCTCCCACGGTGAGGAAGAGGAAACATTGCGTGATTTCCCGCTTGAAGAAGGGGGGGAAACACTCTCACTCGCTACAGCGCCCGAAAAAATGGCGCTCTCACCCTTGAAACTTTTTGCCCGCATAATTCTGCGCGCTCGCGCGGAACGGGGTGCGGCAACGCTGTGGTCTTTTATCGGCCGTGAAGATTTCGTTAAAACTGACACCACCTCCCCCTCTATCCCTCCACTTCTCTCGCTCTGGCGGAAGCTTATGCCGCAGAGCCGTTTTACCGTATTTCTTTGGCAAGAGAAGGAAACTGAACAAATCAGCGGTTTAATCCATTCTTACGATGAGCTCGCGCTCGAACGTGTGGCGGCAGCGCTTGGCACCCGGCCCGCTAGTGATTATTTTGTTATTCCACCGATGTTTAACAATTTTACCGAAGCGGAATTTAAAATACGACGATTATTGAAAGAAGTGGCTCCGTAGAGCACCTTTTGGGTATGCCATCCACCAAAAATAATGAAGACTTCATCGCTTCCCTTAGGCGCAAAGAAGAAGAGGAACTTATCCGTTATCTCGCGCAAAAACGCGGGCTGCCCTATCTTGATCTTACGCGCACCGACATTGAAATCGACGCGCTCTATCTTATAGCCGAGAAGAGCGCGCGAGAGGCGGGAATCGCCGTTATTGAACGGGCGGGCAAAAAACTTAACGTCGCGGTTTCAAACCCCGATACCAAAGAAACAGAGGAGGCGCTTGAAAACCTCAAGCAACAAAAATTTTCTCTTGAAATTTTTTTGGTTTCGCCCGAAAGTCTCGCCACCGCTTGGGAGCGTTATCGGGAAGGAGGAGTAACCACACCAATAACGCAAGGAATAATAACACTTGGGGAAACGATATCCTCTTCGTTTGCCGATGAACTTGCCAAACTCGCTCATGCCGCCAATATCCACCAGGTCTCCCGTATCTTTGAACTTCTCCTCTTATGGGCGCTCCGTGAGGAGGCATCGGATCTTCACATAGAACCGGAAGAAAAAACCGCGAAAATCCGCCTGCGGCTTGATGGCATTTTATACGATATGGCTTCTATTCCTCACGCGGTCTATAAACTTCTGCTTTCCCGCGTGAAACTCGTTTCCGAATTAAAACTGAATATCCATGAACGCGCCCAAGAAGGACGATTTACCATTCGTATTCAAAAAGGCGATATTGAAACGCGCACGTCGGTCGTACCGGGTGCCTACGGCGAATCAGTCGTATTGCGCATTCTGCATCCGCGCACAATCGCGCTCGAACTTCGTGATCTTGGCATGCACCCGCTGGTGAGCGCTGCGATGGAAGAAGAAACAAAAAAACCGAATGGCATGATTTTAACCACCGGCCCCACCGGATCGGGGAAAACAACCACGCTCTACGCGTTCTTAAAACATGTGCGCTCATCAAAAATTAAAATAATCACCATTGAGGATCCGGTGGAGTATCATCTGGAAGGCATTACGCAGACACAAGTGGACGCCGGCAAAAACTATCATTTCGCCAATGGCCTCTCCGCCCTCCTGCGGCAAGATCCGGACGTTGTCATGATAGGCGAGATCCGCGATTTAGAAACCGCGCAAACCGCACTCCACGCGGCCCTCACCGGCCACCTGGTATTTTCCACCCTGCATACCAACAACGCGCCCGCCACCATTCCGCGGCTGATTGACTTGGGAGTAAAACCGAATATTATAGCGCCCGCCATCAATGTCGCGATGGCGCAGCGGCTTGTGCGGCGGCTCTGTGAAGCATGCAAAATTAAAAAAGAAGCAACGCCTGAAGAATATCGCATGATTAAAGAAATTCTCAACGCAATGCCGCAACCCTATCGTCCCGCCTTCGCCACTGACTCATTTGTTTTGCACGAAGCAAACGAGCCATCCTTTACGGAAACTACGAACGGCAAGCAATCTTCTTGTGTTGCGTGCGAGGGACGCGGCTGGAAGGGTAGAGTCGGCGTTTTTGAAGTATTTCGCATTGACGACGAAATTGAAAAATTGATTTTGCGCGAACCATCCGAGGCCATAATTCGCGAGCAGGCAGTAAAACAGGGCATGTTTACGTTGCGGCAAGACGGTATTTTGAAAGTTCTCCAAGGGATTACCTCCCTGGGAGAATTGAAACGGGTCGCGGGTTAGATTAAGTTCGCGCTTAATCTTTGCTTCCAAAAATCTCTAGGCAATGATCCCCCCAATGAGCGAAGGGATTTACGGACTCTCCGAGGAAT
>CAYHZX010000035.1:0-5020 GCA_964361355.1 uncultured Candidatus Saccharibacteria bacterium
CCAAAAAATCCTTGGTCGGCGCTTTGCGCCGTCCGCTTGTATCCACCGAAAAAATCGTTGAGTTCCTTACTGGTGTGCCTGAGAGGATTTGAACCTCTGGCCTCTTCCTCCGCAGGGAAGCGCTCTATCCACTGAGCTACAGGCACAAAATCAACTGGGCGCGGGGAATCAATTGCGTGATTAAAATTTCAACACTCGCGCGATGGTATCAATCAGCGGTTCTTCCTGTATTTTTTCCGGCAGAAATCGCGTAAGAAATGCGTGGATTTCGGTAGGGTTTTCATTGCCAATCGGGATACGCAGAAAGGGAAAAAACGCATTTTTCGTGGCGAAACTTATTTCTTTGACGAACGGCGGATTATAACGGATCCAAAATGAAACAAGTTCTTGATGGGGGTAGAAACACTGTTCCACCATAATGCCGTTACCGTTAAGCATAATGGCGATAATTTTAGGTTTGCGCGCGCCCCAGATGGCGATGGTAAATCCCGCCACTCCCGCAAAGATAGCAAAAAGGAGGTTTTCCGTAAAGATTGCAATAAAAATGAGCGCTAACGTGATGATTCCCACCGCCCAATACCAATCCGGGCTTTTAGGATGATATATATATTCAAGCGCTTCCCACGCGATTTCTGTTTTTTGCGGCGGCTCGCCGCCCGTTTGCGGATTTTCCTGTTTTTTCTCAACTTCTTTTTCTTTTTGCGGGTGCGGGAAAAGCGCCCACGATTTCCTTTTTTCTTTAAGATTAATAATGTTGTTCATGGGCGGCCTCTATATTATATATATTTTATAGGAAAAAGCAAGTTTTGATTCAAGGTTTGAGACGGCGAGTATCCATTTTTTTTCTTTTGTTTCTGTGTTAGTATGCGCATATGGATACAAGCGAAAAACAAAAGCTTATTTCGCGTTTTGCCGAAGAGATTATTACGCCAGAAGATCTCAAACAGCTTTTAGAAAAGAGCAAACCGATTACGCATTATATCGGTTTTGAGATTTCGGGTGAGATTCATTTAGGCACGGGCATTGCCGCCATGCAGAAAGTAAAAGACATCGCTGACGCGGGTGTGGTTCCCACGATTTTTTTGGCGGATTGGCATACATGGATTAATGATAAATTGGGAGGGAATCGCGAGGCGATCAAACGCACCGCCATCGGCTATTTTAAGGAGGGGCTTTCGGCTTGTTATCGGTTGCTTGGCGGCGATTCCACCAAACTGTCTTTTGTCCTCGGATCTGATTTGTATCATCATAACGATGCCTATTGGGAGACGGTGGTGGACATTGCAAAACACACGACTCTTAGTCGCGCAAAACGCAGTATTTCTATTTTAGGAAGAGAATCTAACGAAGAGATTGATATGGCAAAAATGTTTTACCCGATTATGCAGGTTGCTGATATTTTTGCGCTTGGGGTGGATATTGTTCATGCGGGCTTAGATCAACGCAAGGCGCATGTGATTGCGCGCGATGTGGCAAGAAAAATTGGTAGAGAAAAGCCGATCGCTCTGCATCATCATTTACTATTAGGACTTGGCGAGCCACCAATTTGGCCAATTACCGCCGATGCCGACAATCAGGATTTATGGCCATATTTGAAAATGAGCAAATCGAAACCAGAGAGCGCGGTATTTATTACCGATGAGCCAGAAGCAATTCGCGAGAAAGTCAAAAAAGCGTTTTGCCCGCCCAAAGAAATCGTGTTTAATCCGATCATTGATTGGACAGAACATCTTATACTCGCGCGAGAAGAGCGGGGGATTGTTATCAAACGAGAAGAATCTCATGGCGGAAACCTTGCTTTGCAAAACGCAGAAGAATTAAAATCAGTTTTTCAAAAAGGCGGGCTCCATTCCGAAGATCTCAAACATTTTGTCGCCGACTATCTCATCAATTTTTTAGCGCCAATCCGCGGCCACTTTAGCAAAGGCGCTCCCAAACAGATGCGGGAGGATCTAAAGCGTTTGATGACGATTGACTTTTTCTAGTTTACCCCGTACAGTTTTTTCAAGAGTATCTTATATTTTTCAGCAGGAGGGCTTGAAATGAGACTTGAAATGAGAAAAGTTCTTATTGTGCATCACAATGAAGATATGCGCCATCTTCTGGCGCATTGGTTGGAGAGGTTGAGTTGTGATACCTTTTACGCCAAAAGTGGTGAGGAGGGTCTCGAAAGTTTAAAAGCATTTGGCTCTCGTCCACCTTTTGACGCAGCGGTGATTTCGTACGAACGGCTTGGCAGCCAAACGGCGGAGGAGTTTATTAAAGCCGCGAAGATTATCACTCCTTCGCTGCGCGTCGTTGTCGTTACAACGATTTCGCCGGACTTCATTAATGTGACGGCTCGCCTCAAAGATCTGGCCGATTTCGTTATCGGTCCGTTGATAAATTTTGACGCGATGCGTATGGCAATCACGCGTCTGCGTTCGCTGCACCGTTAGGGAGAGCTTCGCTCTTCCCCGCTCATCTAACCACCTTTTTGAGGTGGTTTTTTTTACTCATTATTTTTGAGGATAGCTTGATTTAATACGATTTTTATTGTATGATACGCGCACTATGTCGTTGCTCTCTCAAGTTTTTGGCGATCCGCAAGAGCGATTGATTAAGCGGCTTGGCGCTAAAGTAGAACTCATCAATCAACGCGAAGAAAAATATGCCTCAATCCCCCTTGAGCAATTTCCGAAATTAACCGAGGAATTTCGCGTCCGAATTCAAAAAGGGGAATCTCTTGACGACATACTCCCCGATGTGTTTGCGCTTACGCGCGAGGTGGCAAAGCGCACGTTGGGCCAGCGGCATTTCGACGCGCAATTGATCGGTGGTATGGTATTGCATCAGGGTGCTATCGCCGAGATGAAAACCGGCGAGGGCAAAACACTCGCGGCAACTTTGCCGGTTGTCCTCAATGCTCTTTCACGCCGCGGCGTTCATGTGGTAACCGTCAACGACTATTTGGCGCGCCGTGATACCGTATGGATGGGGCAGATATATGCCGCTTTAGGATTACGTGCGGGTTGCATTAATCATGAAGCGAGCTATTTATATGATCCGGCGTATCAAGTTAAAAATGAAAAGTTAGACGAGGAACGCGATACCGTGGGGAGTTTTAAGGTGGTGGAAGAATTTTTGCGGCCGTGTACGAGGCAAGAAGCGTACGCGGCGGATATTACCTATGGCACCAATAACGAGTACGGGTTTGATTATTTGCGCGATAATTTAGCGCAAGATACCCAGGAGATACGTCAGAAGGCGCATCATTTCGCCATTGTGGACGAGGTTGACTCTATTTTGATTGACGAGGCGAGGACACCGCTCATTATTTCGGCCCCCGACGAAGAATCCGCGGATCTCTATCGTTTATTCAGCCGAATCATTCCTCGGCTTTCCGAAAATCAAGATTATAATATTGATGAAAAATTGAAAGCCGTCACTCTTACCGAAGAAGGCATAGAGAAAGCGGAGGGTTTGCTTGGCGTGCGTGATATCTATACAGAAAAAGGCATGCGCTATGTGCATCACTTAGAACAAGCGTTGCGCGCTCATACTCTTTTTAAACGCGATCGCGATTATGTCGTAAAAAACGGCGAGGTCATTATTGTGGACGAATTTACCGGCCGTTTGATGCCCGGCCGCAGATGGTCGGAGGGGTTGCATCAGGCCGTGGAAGCAAGGGAAGGGGTGGCAGTACAGCGCGAATCGCGTACGTTAGCCGGCATCACGTTTCAAAATTATTTTCGCCTCTACGAAAAACTCGCGGGCATGACCGGTACTGCCCAGACGAGCGCTGAAGAATTTCATAAAGTGTATCAGCTCGAGGTCGTATCAATTCCTCCCCATAAACCTCTCATCCGACAGGATTTGCCTGATCGCATTTACCAATCCGAAAAAGGAAAATTACAGGCGATTGTGCGGGAAATCAAAGAACGGCACCAAAAGGGCCAGCCGGCGCTCGTGGGCACGGTTTCTATCGCGAAAAACGAACTTCTTTCGCTCATGCTTAAACGGGAAGGCATTCCTCATCAGGTCTTAAACGCGAAGTATCATGAGCGCGAAGCGGAAATTATAGCACAGGCGGGGCGTTTCGGGGCCGTCACGATTGCCACCAACATGGCGGGCCGCGGGGTAGATATTATTTTAGGGGGTAATCCCCCAAATGACCAAGAGCAAAGTCGAATGGTCATAGAAGCGGGAGGATTGTTTGTATTAGGAACAGAACGGCATGAAGCGCGCCGCATTGATGATCAGTTGCGCGGCCGTTCGGGTCGGCAAGGCGATCCGGGCGCTTCGCGATTTTTTCTTTCGTTAGAAGATGACCTTATGCGCGTTTTCGCACCGGATCGCATTAAAAATTTAATGGGTACGTTTGGCATTCCGGAAGACGAAGCCATTGAACATCGGCTTGTTTCGCGCGCCATCGAGCAAGCGCAAGCAAAGGTGGAAGGATTTCATTTTGATGCGCGGAAACATCTTCTTGAATACGATGACGTGGTTAATAAACAGCGCGAAGCGGTGTATCGCGATCGCCGCGAACTTTTATACGGTTCTGATAGGGAGATTGGGGCAGTGGTGGAAAAAACCATTGACCAATTAGTCGCGTTCCATGCCGCCGGGGAATCGGTGGACGCGTGGAACGGAAAAGAAATTGAAGAAAGTTTAGTAGCACTCGGTATTACATTCCCTGTCCAAGAACGCATACGCGCGCTTGCCAAAGAGGCAAGTGATACGCCGGGCGCGCGCGTAAAACTCACGCGAGAAATCCAAAAAGAAGCGTTGGCTATCCTTGAAAAAAAAGAGGAAGAAATGGGGAAAGAAGCATTTACGCGCGCTGCCAAGCGCTTGCGACTGCACGTGCTCGATATGCTTTGGATGGATCATTTGGAAATGTTGGACCACTTGCGCAATTCCGTGCGGCTTCGCGCCTACGGCCAGCGCGATCCCTTGGTGGAATACAAAAACGAGGCGCTGAAACTTTTCAAAGAATTCAACCAGCACATTGATCAACTTTTTGTCACCAATCTCCTGC
>CAYHZX010000036.1:0-4992 GCA_964361355.1 uncultured Candidatus Saccharibacteria bacterium
AAAAAGTCGGTTATTTTGCGGGCTTTAAAAAAGCCGAAATTTTCGAGCCGCATCGTGCGGCGCTGTTTTCGTTGCGGAAGGAAGCGTGGTTATATGGGAGATTTTGGGCTCTGCCGCATTTGTTTCCGGGAGCTTGCCAATGAGGGCTTGATCCCGGGTGTGAGAAAATCATCATGGTAGGCGACCCTATCGCCGATATGCTGACGCGCCTGCGAAACGCTCAGCTGGCGCGTAAGCAGAATGTGCTTATTCCGCATTCCAAATTGCTCTGGCATATAGCGCTTCTTTTAAAAGAGCTCGGATTTTTGGGTGAGGTGGTGTTGCGGGGAAGAAAAATAAATCGGATTATAAAAGCCGATTTGATTAAAGAAGGCGGCAGCGCTCGCATTAGCGGCGTTAAGCGTATCTCTAAACCGGGAAGGCGCGTGTGGTCCGGGAGCAAGCTGGTGTATCCTTTATATGGGGGGTTTGTTATTTTTTCCACTTCGCAAGGTATTTTAACTCACAAAGAAGCGCGCAAAAGAAATGTCGGAGGAGAAATATTATTTGAAATTTGGTAACATGAGTCGTATAGGCAAACAACCAATCGCGATACCGACCGGTGTGTCGGTAACTGAAAAAGATCGTACGCTCGTCGTTGAGGGGCCTCTTGGCACGCTTTCTTTCAGGCTCCCCGTCGGCATCCACGTCATAAAGGAAGACGCTGTTTTGCGTGTGCAGCCAAAAGGACAAGAATCCCATCAATTGCGCGCGCTGTGGGGGACCAGTCGCGCCGTGCTTGCTCACAAGGTTCTCGGCGTTACGAAAGGATTTGAAAAACGCCTTGAGGTGGAAGGCATCGGCTATCGCGTAGCGCTTGAAGGCACAGCCCTTGTGTTCGCGCTCGGCTTTTCTCATCCGGTGCGTTGTGTAGCGCCCGCCGGCATCATCTTTAAAGTAGAGAAAAATAGTATTACGGTTTTTGGCGCTTCAAAAGAATTAGTGGGACAGACCGCGAGCGTTATTCGCGCGTTAAAACCTCCAGAGCCGTATAAGGGGAAAGGCATAAGATATGCCGGAGAAGTTGTCAGGAGAAAGGCGGGCAAAAAAGCGGTGGGTACTACGTAGCATGCTACTTGCTCCATAATACATATTCATGAATTTACAAAAACGAAAACAACACGCAAGAAAACAACGACATCGCAGAGTGCGCGCCAAAATTTTTGGCACTGCCGAGCGGCCTCGTCTCTGCGTGTTCCGTTCCAATCGTTTTATCGAGCTCCAGCTCATTAACGATGAAAAAGGTCACACGCTTGCCGCCTCGCGTTCGCCGCTTAAAGACGCGCGTAACGGAGGAGCAATAATCGCGCAAAAGGCGAAAGAGAAACATCTTGCGCGCGCAGTGTTTGATCGGGGAGGATACGCGTATCATGGTCATGTAAAAGAGGCCGTGGAAGGCGCGCGCGAAAAGGGGCTTGTGATATGACCTCGCAGAGCAACATTAGGTGGTTCGCCCGAAGGGCAAACACGCCAATGACTGATAAGGGCAATTACCATTAAAAAATGTATAATTAAGCCAAAAATGAAATATAGTATCAATAATACCGCGTTGTCTTATCGGGTATGAAACCAATAAGACAACAACGCCGCAGAGAACAGACCGATATCGAGCACCGCTTGATTGATTTGCGCAGGGTCGCACGGGTGGTTGCGGGAGGTCGGCGATTTAGTTTTCGCGCATCCGTGGTGGTTGGCGATAAGAAAGGGCGCGTAGGTTTTGGTATCGGCAAAGGAGCTGATACGGCCGCCGCGATTGCTAAAGCCCTTTTGAAAGCGAAAAAAACCATGATTCGCGTGCCGCTTACCTCGCAGGGAGGTATTGCGCGCATGGTGGAGGCAAAATTTGGGTCCAGTCGCGTGCGTATAAAGCCGGTGCGGCAGGGGAAAGGATTACTGGCGGGAGGGCCGGCGCGCATCGTTTTTTCTCTCGCGGGCATCCAGGAAGCGAGTGTTAAGATACTTTCGCATTCCGCCAACCGCATTAATAACGCGTCCGCGATTATTGCGGCCTTAAAAAAATTGATATGAAATTGCACGAGATTCGATCTCCGTTCCGTACCCACAAAAAACGCCGCGTGGGTCGTGGTGGTAAACGAGGCAAAACATCGGGCCACGGCACTAAAGGCCAGAAGAGCCGCGCGGGAAGAAAAATCCGGCCCCAAATTCGCGATGTGATGAAAAGGTTTCCTAAAAAACGTGGGGGAAAATGAACACATTTCTTCGTATTATCAAAGACCGCGATCTTCGGGGGAAAATCGGTTTCGTCCTCGGACTTTTGGTTTTTTTTCGCATAGCGGCCGCCATTCCCATTCCTAGCATTGATACGGGGCGCTTGAGCTCTTTTCTGGGGGGCAACCAATTTTTTGGGCTTCTCAATATTTTTTCTGGCGGCGGTTTAGATAATCTCTCTATTATTATGCTGGGAGTCGGCCCTTACATCACCGCTTCCATTATTATGCAGCTTCTCACTATGGTGTTTCCGGCATTCAAGGCGCTCTACCATGAAGAGGGAGAAGCGGGGCGAAGGCGATTTAATCAATATGCCCGCTTGCTCACCGTGCCGTTAGCGCTCATCCAAGGTTACGGATTATTAACGCTCCTGCAGCGCCAGGATGTCATTGACTCGCTCCCGATCCCTCTTTTGATGAGCAGTCTTTTGGTGGTAACCGCGGGTTCTTTGCTCCTTATGTGGTTAGGAGAAATTATCTCGGAATATGGCATTGGGAATGGCATCTCGCTTTTGATTTTTGCCGGTATTGTGGCAGGTATTCCGCAGGCGATTCGCTCTGTTCTTTTTACGTTTAACACCTCACAAATTCCGCTTTACATCGGGTTTTTTATAGTATCGCTCATTATTATCGCCGGAGTCGTGATTATCAGCGAAGGAGAACGGCCGATTCCGATTACCTACGCTAAACGGGTGCGCGGTATGCGGATGTACGGGGGTGTTTCCACCTATCTCCCTTTGCGCGTCAACCAAGCGGGCGTGATTCCTATTATTTTCGCGCTTTCGCTTTTGCTTTTCCCGCAGATGATTGTCAATTTTCTTGCCGGATCCGGCAACGCGATCGTGCAATCAATTTCCTCATTTTTTTTAGCCCTTCTCTCTAATCTTTGGCTTTACGGATTCCTGTATTTCGTGTTGGTGTTCGCGTTTACCTATTTTTATACCGCCGTTACGTTTGATCCCAAACAGATTTCTGAAAACTTGCAGAAAGCAGGTGGGTTTATCCCCGGTATTCGCCCGGGTCGCCCCACCGCCGAATATCTTTTGTATGTGATTAATCGAACGACATTGATCGGAGCGTTTTTCCTTGGGTTCATCGCGGTACTTCCGCTCATGATGCAAGGATTTACCGGCACTGCCACGCTTGCCATTGGCGGCACCGCACTCTTGATCGTGGTTTCGGTCGTGCTTGAGACCGTCAAACAAATTCAAGCCCATCTCGCCACCCGAGAGTATGAATAGCACGAAGACAGCCATCATATTGCTCTCACGATCCGGCGGCGGAAAAGGGACACAAGCAGAGTTTTTGCGGGAATATTTCGGGAAAGAAAAAGCGCTTTCTATCACCACGGGCGATGGATTCCGCGATCTTGCCAAACGCGCCGATCTTCTCGCGGGAAAATACATTCAAGAGAAAGTTTTGGATGTAGGCGAGAAGGCGCCTGATTTTTCCACTATTTGGATATGGGCAAACCGCATGATTTACGAATTTACGCCGGAAACAAGCGTAGTGATTTTTGACGGCACGCCGCGCACCCGGCTTGAAGCGCAGGCGCTTGATGAAGCCCTCGAATTTTTTGAAATAGAAAATGTGAAGCCATTGCTTTTGGATGTGGAACGTAAAGAAGCAATTCAGCGCCTCTTATCACGCGCAAGAGCCGATGATACGCGAGAGCGCATAGAACGGCGCCTTGCGTATTATGAACGCACGGTTAAGCCGGCAATCGAGTATTACAAAATAGAAAGCAAAAACCAGCTTATCGTTATTGACGGTATGCCATTACCGGAGAAGGTGTTTGAACAGATTAAGCGAGTAGTAAGTAGTAAGTAGCATGTATTATGGGATTTTTCTATTTCATTCCATAATACATGCTACTTAATACATATTACACAACATATGATTACTATTAAAACGCCGCAAGAAATAGCGTTACTTCGCGAAGGGGGAAAACATTTAGCAGAAATTTTGGAGAAAGTGAAAGGAAGGGTCGCGCCGGGGGTAGCCACCAAAGAATTAGATAGGCTCGCCGAGAGCCTGATTTTTTCAGTAGGCGGGAAACCGGCATTTAAGGGGTATTGCCTTGCCGGCAACGCAAAAGGAGTGCCGCCGTATCCGGCGGTTCTCTGTACCTCCATAAATGATGAAGTGGTGCACGGTATCCCGGGCGATCGCGTATTAAAAGAAGGCGATATTATTGGGCTTGATATCGGTATGACTTACCAGAGATTGATTACGGATATGGCGGCAACGGTGGGGGTAGGGAAGATTGACGAGAAAAAACAGCGTTTGCTTAATGTTACCAAAGAGGCACTCGCCCGCGGGATTGCTCAAGTGAAAGAAGGCGCCTTTGTGCATGATATTGGCGCGGTTATTCAACCATTTGTGGAGCAAGAAGGATTCAAATTAGTTTCGCGCGAGCTTGGCGGGCATGGCGTGGGCTACGAGCTTCATGAAGAGCCACTCATTTCAAATTGGCATGAGCATATAAGCAGAAAAATAGAGCTTAGAGCCGGCATGGTGCTTGCCGTTGAGCCCATGGTGGCGAGTACATCAAAGATTATATTGGACGCCGATGGCTGGACCTATCGCACTGCCGACGGTTCTTTTGCGGCACATTTTGAGCATACGGTGGCGGTCACTGAAAAGGGCGCTGACATCTTAACAGAAATGGCGGGATAAGAGGAAATAAAAATTGCGACACAAATTGTAACAATTTGACGCAATA
>CAYHZX010000037.1:0-4938 GCA_964361355.1 uncultured Candidatus Saccharibacteria bacterium
ATCATGAATGAACCTGAATTGCGCCAAGATATTGTGAGTAGTGACTGGATTTTGCTTGCCAAAAGCAGGGCTAAGCGCCCGCATATGGAACTTTTTCCTTCTTCGCCGCAAACCTTCACGTCCAAACGCGTATGCCCGTTTGAAAATCCCCGCAAAGCGGGCAACAAAATAATCGCGAGCTATCCAGAAGAGAATAATTGGTTTGTGCAGGTTATTGCCAACAAATATCCGGCGGTTATCACCAACGGAACTGATACATGTCCGGTGCCTTACGCGGTGGGTGCTTATCGCAAAGCGCAGGCAATCGGCTTCCATGACGTGGTGGTAACGAGACCTCACACGCGAAGTTTGGGAGAAATGACCGTGGAAGAGGGTCTATGGGTAGCCCGCGCTTGGCAGGATCGTATGCGTTTTTTAAAAAAACAGCCGTGCGTTGACTATGTCATTCTTTTCCACAATCACGGGAAATCCGCGGGGGCTTCGATAAGCCATCCGCACTCTCAAATTATTACCACACCTACCGTGCCGCCCGATGTTTCCCGCTCACTCGCCGGAGCGCAACGCTTTTTTAAAGAAAAAAAACAATGCGTGCACTGCGTAATCATTGCCGAGGAGTTGCATGAACAAAAACGCGTTGTGTATCAAAATGATCGCTTTCTTGTTTTTACTCCTTTTGCTTCCCGGGTAAATTTCGAGCTCCGCGTAATGCCGCTCGCCCACGAAACTCACTTTGAGGACACAACGCCTTCTGATCAACTGCTTTTTGTTGAGGCACTTCTCAAAACGCTCTCAGCGCTTCATAAAAAAGCGAACAACCCATCGTATAACTTCTTTATTCACACTACCCCGCCGCGCGATAAAAGCGGTATCTATCACTGGCATCTGGAAATTTTGCCAAAAACCACCACCTGGGCGGGTCTGGAGCTTGGCACCGGCTTAGAAGCCATTATCGTCGCCCCCGAAGATGCCGCCGCTTTATTACGAAAATGAAGATCCGCTTAAAATTTCTCCATCGCCTCTATCAATGGACCCTCAAATGGGCTTCTCATCCGCGCGCGTCGTGGGCGCTTTTTGGCATCGCGTTTATCGAATCATCGTTTTTCTTGATTCCGCCCGACGTACTCCTCATCCCCATGACAATCGCAAAGCCGCGCCGTTGGGTATGGTATGCGGCCATCACTACGATCGGCTCCGTGCTTGGCGGTATTTTTGGCTATGTAATCGGTATTATTTTTTGGGAATCTGTCGGGGAGGCAATCGTCAAATTTTATCATTTTGAACCCGCGATTGAAGCCGTGAAAGAAAGTTATCACGCTCATGCGTTCGTTACGGTATTTACCGCCGCGTTTACTCCCATTCCCTACAAAGTTATTACTATCGCGGCGGGATTATTTCGCGTATCGTTGCTCACTCTTATTGTTGCCTCACTTATCGGCCGCGGGTTGCGATTCGGGCTTGTCGCCGCTCTCATTGGATTTTTTGGCGAATCAATGAAACAGTTCATCGAACGATATTTTGATATGCTCTCTCTCCTCTTCTTTATTGTTTTAATCGGCGGCTTTCTTCTTATAACCGTAGCGTTATGAAGCCCCTTATTGTGGCCAACTGGAAAATGAATCCCCAAACGTCGCGGGAAGCAGAACGTTTTTTAGACGCAATGGAGGAAATCGCGAAACGCCATCGCCGCGAAGTGGAAGTAGTGGCATGTCCGCCGTTTATTTATTTTTCTCTCGCAATGACTAAAAAAATAGGGGTGCGACCCCGTAGTGAGCGCGGGGTACTCTCCTACGGGGCGCAAGATTGCTTCTGGGAAAATCCCCGTGGCGGAGGGGCGTATACGGGAGAGATTTCGGCAACCATGCTTAAGCAAAGCGGCGCGCGATTTGTAATTATTGGCCATTCGGAGCGGCGGGAATATTTTGGCGAAACAAACGCCGTGGCGGCAAAAAAAGTGGCGGTAACCCTCGCCTGCGGGCTCACGCCAATTCTTTGCGTGGGAGAACGCGAACGAAACGACGCGTCATCGTATCTTTCTTTCGTAAAACAAGAGGTGGAAGAAGGGCTTTCTCTGGTGAAAAAAACGCAATTCTCGCATATCGTCATTGCCTACGAGCCGATCTGGGCGATTGGAAAAGATGAAAAACCAATCACGCCCAAAGCGGTTCTTGAAATGAATCTTTACATAAAAAAAATTCTCTACGGCATCTGGGGCAAACACGCATCCGTCATACGACTTATTTATGGAGGATCCGCGGCACCCGGTTATGCCGCGCAATTTCTTACCGAAGGAGGTGTAACGGGTTTATTGGTGGGGCATCAGAGTTTAAAACTGAAAGCGTTTGAAAAAATTGTTGGGGAAGCGGCAACAATAAAATTATCGTAAATCATGCGTCAATGAGTAACGAACTGCCGGCATTTCACGACGTCGATGTCGCGGAAAAGCGCGCGTTGGTCCGCGTTGACTTTAATGTTCCTGTTCAGGATAACGAAATTGCCGATGATTTTCGCATTCAAAAAACATTGCCGCTTATCAAAGATCTTTTGGCAAAAAAAACTCGTATCGTTCTTTTAAGTCATTTAACTGAACGTAAAATCCACCGGAGTTTCCGTGAACTTATTCCCGCGTTAGAACGCGTTTGCGGCATGCCTATCGCGTTTGCTCCCGCCATTCCTGCCGCGCATGCGCTCCAGCAAAATGTGCCCGCGCCATCAGTTATTCTGCTTGAAAACTTACGCGCGTTCTCCGGCGAAGAACAAAACGATCCCGCGTTCGCAAAAGAACTTGCTTCGCTTGGAGAGGCGTACATAAACGAGGATTTCTCCCAGTCCCATCGACCCTATGCTTCAATCGTAACCCTTCCTCGCCTTCTCCCTTCATTTGCCGGCCCTCTTTTTCAAAACGAAATAAAAAAATTAAACGAAGCGCTCAATCCTCCTCACCCGTTTCTCCTTATTTTAGGCGGTGTAAAATTTGAAACAAAACTCGGTGTGGTGGAACGCTTTATTTCAATTGCCGACCGTATTTTCATAGGAGGAGCGCTCGCAAACATATTTTTCAAAGCCCAAGGGAAAGATATCGGCGATTCTATCTATGATCGCGAAGCGCTCCCGCTTATTCAGGCCTGCCGGCAATCACCGAACATTATCCTGCCGAGCGATCCGATTTTTTCAAATGGTGCTATTATGGATAGCGGCCCCGAAACAAACGCTGCTCTCAAAAAAGAAATCGCCGATGCCGCAATGGTGGTATGGAACGGCCCTTTAGGCGCCATTGAGCAAGGATTTGATCAAGGCACAAAAGAGATTGCGATTGCGCTTGCTAAAAGCAAAGCAAAAGTGATTGTGGGTGGGGGTGATACGGTCTCGGTAATCCAGCGCCTCGGCCTTGCCGGTGCCTTTTATCACGTCTCTACCGGTGGGGGCGCTATGCTTACCTTCCTTGCCACCGGCACCTTACCCGCTATTGAAGCGCTCCTTCCGAATAACGGATAAATCTTCAACCTGCCGCTTGTGCCGGAATAGTTGACAGACGCTGTTTTAGGAGTATGCTCTTTTTAGTTTAGTTTTTGCACCTTGAAAAGAAAGGAATGGCAAATGGACAGAAAAATGCAACAAGCTATTAAATCGACCGAGGAATCCACCGAGAAGTTAGAGCTCTTTCTAAAATTGAAGGGCGCGATAGATACAATTGATCTATGCACAGACTCGATAGAATCCATGGCTAGGTTTATCCATCTCGTTAACGATTCTGAGCCTGACGAAGGAATTAGGGTAAAACTGATTGAGTCCATAAAAGAGATGCTTCCATCCTTGTACCATATTATGGAGTGGATCACTAGAGTGGAACTTTATACACAGGGCTCTATTAGCGATTTTTTATCTCAGAAACCAAGGTCGCCTCTTCCCGAGATCCGCATAATAAAAAAGGAAGATGCATTCTATCTGCCGGATGTCGGGGGAAGGAATATAACAGTAAAAAGGCTGGCTCCTGACTCTCTAGAGAGAGATACCTACAAAATGGCAGAAAAGCTTATCGCGAAATTGGAAGGTCTTAAAAAAATATCTTTCGGCTAAAACGGCGCACCTTGTTTTTGTAGAACCACTCAAAGAGAGACTAATCATCTCTCTTTTCTTTAACTACAGTTATGTTGCGGGAAGCATATGGTTAAGTGTAAGCTGTCTAATCTGCCCCAAACCTTGCTTGGGTCACTGATCGAGATACCCATCTATCTCTGACCGTGTCTCCTCTACAAATTTTCTATACTCGCTCTTGTTTTTAAACTGTGAAAGAACTGTGCTGTACTTAAGCAACGCGCCCCAACGACTTGTTCCGAGATAATCTTGATAACTTGACCATGGATATTGATGTTCTTTATGACGCCACTCCTCAAGATCCTTAGAATTCAAATGGATATAACTGGAAGCGCGCAACAAGTATTCGTTACTATCAAGAATTTTAGAATTAAATTTGCTTTCAAAAACATGGCCTCGACGCTGATATTTAATGTTAATATATTTAGCGAAACTCACCATCAATTTATGCATAAATTTTGAAATATTCGAATCTCCTCTTTCCCTTAAAATTAAATGGAAGTGTGTTTTCATCAAGCAAAAACAAACAATATCTACTAGTGGTTTTTCAATCATTGCTTTTCCATTTTTTATGTCCAATATTTTATTTAAGCCGCTCAAACGATCGAGACGCGGTAAGTTGTCGCGATCATTGGCAATAAATAAGGTGTGTAAAAATCTTTCGTAATCTCTCTTGTTTCGAAATAGAGGCATATCGCCTATCGCGTGGGCATATATATGGTAATAATTATCTTCTGCGAAAGCGTGTTTTCTGATGCTCATAAGTTTTTCTTGCCCCAAACCTTGCTTAGGTCAATTTTTATAAGCTATGCTTCCAGCACCGCTTTCTCGCCAAACGCGGGAACA
>CAYHZX010000038.1:0-4894 GCA_964361355.1 uncultured Candidatus Saccharibacteria bacterium
GAGTAACACCAGCCATACTAATTGGCTTTTTGACAATTCTTCCATAGATATATTTTATTATACACGTCAAATCCCCGCAAGTCAAATAGATTCTCGCAAAAAAAAATGAGGGCCACGCCGTTGAGACATGACCCTTGTGGAAATCTACACCGAGCACATGGTTAATCCACATTCTCGATGACCACACCGCCAGTGTTGAAAGTGTGGCCCATCACCGATGATGCCCCCGCTGGATACTTCTCCGGGTTCAGCTCGTGGAGCGTGAGCAGACGACCCTCGCCCCATTGCCCGCAGTAGAGGCCGCCGGTGTCGCAGCACTTGAGCCTCAGGTGAGTGAATGGGTGAGGCGCGCCATGCCACGCTTGGCCGACAGGCGTCCCTGGGAAAATCGGCCACTTGCAGGAAGCACAGAGTGTGCTGAACTTGTTGAGGTACTGCTCTGTGCAGATCGGGCACATCGGCGACTTCTCGAACTCACACTCGACGCCGAGAACCATCACTGTGAGATTGTGTTTGGTCTTGCCGTGAGTGCAGACGGACTCCTCGGTCGGGCTTGCGCCATCGTCCTGTCTGGTCGGTTGGTAGCCATACTGTTTCGCAAGCCAACCGCGCTTGCAAAGCCACTCCGTCATCGTTTGAAAGAGCTTCATTAGGTAGGTCCTCCTTTCCGTGTTTGGTTTTGTCGTTGCTTCTAAAATAGAAATACCATATATCATTTTGGTAATCAAGGGGCTGCACTTTTTAGCAATCGCTAATTTTTGTTACCATTCATTCTTCACTATCTTAACTTCACTGTCTTAATCAAAGTCTTAATCAAAAACATCATGAAAAAAATAATAAAAACATTGGTAGCAGTTTTTAGCGTACGCTAGTTATTGCTTGCGTTCGCGAACGAAACCTATTACCATAAAAATTGGTGCTGCATCTCCCAACTATAAACTTATGACGCAATATAAATATTATTTTAAGAAACCAAAAGCAGAAATTGCAAAGGATATCCTTACCACCCTTGCTACAGCGGGCGCGATAACCGTCGTCGCTTCTTCTTCGCCTTTCTTTATTATTAACGTTCTTCGCGCCCTGAAACGTGAAAAGCGCTACCATAGAAAAAGCGCGTATAGCACATTCTACCGGCTTAAAAAGGAAGGATGTTTTCGTATGAAGAAAAAGAATCGTCAAATTTATATCTCTCTTACCGAGAAGGGGCGCAAAAAGGCGGGGCGTTTCCAAATCAACCACCTTGCCATCAAGAAACCAAAACGCTGGGACGATAAATGGCGCATCATCCTTTTTGATGTGGAAGAAAAACATCGTTCAAAACGGGAAGCTCTTAGAGGATTTCTTAAACGGCTTAACCTCTATCAAATCCAGAAAAGCGTGTGGATACATCCATACGATTGCCGTGATGAAATAAACCTCTTGCGGGATTTTTTTGGTCTTTTGCATAGAGAACTACGATTGATTGTTTCTAACGACATCGGGCATGATAAAGAAATACGCGCGTATTTTAATCTTTAAACGCGTTTGATAAAATATTGATAAAGTAAGGAATAGCAGTTTTTAGCGATCGCTAAAAACTGCTATTCCTTATGCAACTCTTATATGACTACTCAATTCCTAATCTTAAACTTTAATAAGTCTTTAATAAGTTTTGAGTTGCCATAAACAAAACTAACGTAAATATTTAAATTTCTTTTCGCGGTGCTCTTCGAAGGTGGCGCTGTAGTACAAAAGCCCCTCCTTATCGGAGAGATAATACCAATACGGCGAAGGAGTAGGGTTCATGGCGGCCTCAAGAGATTTCAAACCCGGGTTGGCAATGGGGCCAGCCGGCAAACCGAGATTGCGATAGGTGTTGTAGGGCGAGGCAAGCGCTAAATCATCAGTGGTAAGCCAAAGACTCGCCCGACCGGTCACATACGTTAACGAAGCATCCACCTGCAACGGCATACCCGCCTCAAGCCGCTTCCAGAGGATGCCGGCAACCAATTTTCTATCACCCAGCGAGGGCGCCTCGCGCTCAAGGAGTGAGGCCATAACCACCGCATCAGAAAAAGAATAGAGTGATTGACCGCGCCTAAAAGACGCAGTCTTGTTTTCAAAATTACTTCGCATGAGGGCGACAATATCTTGAGGCGAGGCATCTTCAAATACGCGGTAGGTGTCGGGGAAAAGATATCCTTCGTAGGGGCGAGCGAGAACAAAAAATTCTTCTTTGGGGAAAAATCCTCGTTCCTCAAGATAGGCCGCGATATCCGCCACCGTCCATCCTTCCGGAATAAAAATGGTTTTCTCATCCACGCCTGTTTTCATTGCCGCAAGGACCGCAGGGATGGAAAAAGGACCGTAAAATACAAAATTACCGGATCTAAGCAACCCTTCGCGGCTCATGAGTTTTATATATCCTAAAAATACGTTTGGCGAACGAATAAGATTTTTCGCGATGAGTTGTTCGGCAATGGCGCGCGCGGTCGCTCCTTTTTCAATAGCGACAATCACCGGCCCGCTTTGTGGTGGAAACGGAGGAAATATGAGACCTAAATACCATAACGCCAAAAAACCAGCGGTTGCCAGCATAGCAATGCCCGCTCCCGCAATAACAATAATCCTCTGTTCCGAGGTAAGTAAATAGTCCTTAATTTTATAGAAAAATTCCATAAAAAACAGGGTGTTAACTGCCCACCCTGGTAGTATAGCTTATTTTCTGTGTTTAGGGGTAAGCCAAAAGCCGAGGCGAAAACGCCCGCCGAACATGAGGCGGGTTTGCGCCTCCAAGCCGGGGAGCGCTCCGAAAAAAAGAATAGTAATCGGAACAAGAATCCACTGAAGCGCCATTGTTCCCCATTGCCACCAACGCCGCTTTTTTGTGTCTGCTTCAGGAATGGCAAGAAGCAACGAGATGGAAATAATTGCCGACGCAACAAGTCCTATCATGGCAAGTGTTACGATAACGCGCGTGATGCGCGGGAGATTGTACGAAAGAATCGTTTGGTTAAATGTCTCCCCGCCAATAAGCAAGGGAAGCCACCCCAAAAGAAAAATAATCAGCGCGTTGGTCGCCCACGACCAAAAACCTTCCAGCAACGTAAAGGCATAATAGAGTCGCTTTCTTAAAGGAATCCTTTTTGCGCCCTTCGTAGCCTTGCTCGTTCTGCGTAGCATGTGCGAAACGGGGGGGAAAAAGGGTTGCTTAGAAAACCCAAAAAGCACATAGGGTACATTTTCCACGCCCCACCCCCACCGGCGCTGCTGCTTATACACCTGCTTTATTGTCTGCCAAAATGTTTTTCCTATGTTCGCGTCCATGTATACGGGGAATGAGAGCGGCACGGTTCGATAATCGCCGTTATAAAAAAGATAATGATTCCAAAAAATGCGTGAATCTTCGGAGACGATATTTTTCTGCCAACCCCCCACCTCCATCAACGATTTCAAGCTCATAGAATGGGAGGAAAACGTGGTTAAACGCTCGGGTCGTTCTTGCTGCATCATCTGCCAAAAGGCGCCGGACATCGCCACCACCCGCGAGAGCGCCGGCGCTTCCCAAATATTGTTGTGATAGAGCGGCACGGGCTGAAACGAGGAACGATGGGAATGTTCCGCGGTTAAAAAATGCCATGTCAAACATAAAAAATACTGGGAGGGAACGCGCGTGTCCACATCAAATGACGAAACAAGGACATTCTCTGGATTGAGTGCGAAACTCTGAATGAATCCTAAACTTTGGTTTAAGGCCCATGTTTCATTGGATCCTTTGCCGGAGATCTCTCCGGAAAGACCGGCAGGATGCGCGGTGACAAAGAACGCGCCAAGCCGACGCTCATATCGTCGGCGTATATGATCCGCGATTATACGCGCCTCTTCGCCCACCGCTTCTTCGGATGCCATCACCAGTATCATACGTTCTTTCGGCCACTGACTTTGCAATATATTTTCTACCGCCTCCTCCACAATTTCACGCGGTTCCCGCGCAAACGGTATAATAACCAATTGCCAAATATGATCCCATCGCGTGTTTATTAATCGCTCCTCCCAATCAATTTCAAGATGATGGCGCATGCGTCTCCAATTCGCGCGCAAGTGGGCCGAGAGAAAAATAGTTTTCACAAGCCAATAGAGGTCAAACAAAATGATAAAAATGGCGGCTATCACCGGCAGTTGCCACGAGAGTACTACGACACCTATAAGAGTAGCCCACGCCAAAGCGCCCGGCAAAATCTCCAGCGCGCGATAGAGCCGCCGATCGCGCCCTTTTAAATCCGCCGCCGATCCCACATGAAGATATAAATACGCCATAACTTTATCAGGCCACAAAAATAAAAAACGGGCAACTTGCGCTTGCCCGTATGTCCACCATTATGGGGCTCTCACTTTTTCTTTGGCAAGAAACGCTTTGAAGCTCGGCCAGACGTCTTCCTTGCGTTTGATCAGCACGGTCTGGAAGTTGTCCGCCTCGAGACGGCGGAAGATGTTGAGCATCGAGGGTTCTAATAAAGAGAGCGACCCTAACGGGTTGATCTCACCGTAGCCGAAGAGGTTGCACGCGTCGCATAACTGCTGGGCCGCCTTCAGGGCCGCCGGGTTGTCGGACTCGAAATTTTCCCCGTCCGAGCAGTGAAAAGCGTAAAGGTTCCAGAGCGTGGGGTGGTAGCGCTCCTGGATGATCTCCAGGGCTTTGTTCATGCCCGACGAAAGGTACGTCCCACCGGATTCGCCTTTATGAAAGAACTCATTCTCGGTCACCTCGCGGCCTTCGATCTGGTGGGCAATGAAGACGAGCTTGACATTACGGTACTTGATGCGCACAAATTGATACAACAGGAAGAAAAAGCTGCGCGCCAGATATTTCTTCATCGTGTCCATGGACCCGGAGGTGTCCATAATACACAGTACT
>CAYHZX010000039.1:0-2902 GCA_964361355.1 uncultured Candidatus Saccharibacteria bacterium
GCGGCCGGATTCTTCGGGCGTTGATGAAGCGGAGAACGGAATGCGTTCAAGTGAAGAAAAACGGGCGTCCTGCAGAATAGATGTATCAAGAGTGATATGCTGGATTGTCTCTACGAGATCAATTAATTCTTTGAAGCGCTGATCAATGGCGCCCAATTCCTGGACCGAGGGAAGAGTGACGGTTTCTCTGCGCTGGTACCACCATACGCCCGCAATTAAAAAAAGCAAAATAATAAATGCGATCCAGAGCAAACGCTGTTTACTGGATTTGCTGGATTGAAGAGGTGAAGTGAATGTGTATTCTGCCATAAATAAAATGAGATTATGGAGCGAGAAATCGCGCGCGCGCCTGCAGATTAAACTCGAGGGAATCCGCTTCGCCTGCGGAGAAGTTTATTGTCTCGATTTCAAGCAAACGTGCGTTTTGCTCAATGCTTGCCAAAAATGCCTGGAATGACTGATAGGTACCGGCAATCCCCATGTCGATAGTTAATTCATCATATAATTTTTTCTGGACATTCGCCACGAGAGGATTTTGCTGGGTTGCTTCGCGAATCGTAATTTTTTTAAGAAGAAGGCCGTGACGAAGCGCTAATTCCTGCAAAAGACTCATGATTGTCTCTTGAGAAGCTTCTCCGGGCAAAATTGCCTCAAGACGCGCTTTATCTTCGGCGAAAACCGCATTGTAGCGATCAAGTAATTGATTGCGCAACCCTATCACCTCTCCCGCATTCAGCGCGATGCGATCAAGCACCGTCTGCTGAATGCGCAACTCCTGAAATGCCTGCCACTGGGGAAGTCCCAAAAACACGAAGGTGGCAAGCGAGGCGATAAGCAATAAAAGAAGAAAAAATCGCATACTATTTTTATAAGCGCTCAAATAAAGAAGCGACCTTGAGCGTGATGGTCGTGAGCACCGCGCCCGCCGGGCCAAGAGAGACAGAACCCGTTTCAATATGTTCTACCGAAGGTTGGGTGCGCAAAAGATTGATTTGTTTTATTAACGCGCTATACCCTTTCGCCTCTACCGCAAGAGTGACCGTGTGTTCTTTGGCGGAAAACGCGAATGAACTAAAGCGCACGTCCTTGAGTGTTGTCTGCGCAAGAAACGTGAAAATCCGGGAAGAATACGTATGTTCATCAAGCAGATTAATGGCAAGCGCAAGTTTTTTATCAAAGGTATCCATTGCTCGTACCGTAAGGGGGTCTACCTCATCGATAAGCGCAGCGAGGCGATCACGCAGTGCCTCAACGCTGCGTTCCTGAAACGTGCGCAGGAGAAACGCGCCACCCGAAAACAAAAGAGCAATAATAATGACGCCCCCTTCAATAATACTCAAGAGACCGATCGGAAACGATTTTTTTGATGGCTGTTCCACGGGTGACATGCGGCGCGAAATAAAAGAAGGAATTTGAGGCATATATTTATTTTCTCATGAAGCGCCCCGCAACGCAAGACCAACCGCCTGCGCGAACGGAGCGCCCAATTGGCTTATGACCGGAGAAAGCAGAGGTGGGTAGGAAACGGCGGCAAACGCGTCGGCAAAAAAAACTTCACGACGAAAATATTCAATAGCATAATCCAAAAAGCCGGGAAGAAGCGCTCCTCCGCCCGCAAGTACCACTTTATCAATGGTGCGCTGATATTTGCGCTCATATTCTGCCTGAAAACGCCGCGCCTCGTCGAGAATCGCGTCAATAAGCGGGAGGAGTGTTGCGCGAATTTGCTCTGTTTCTGGCCGTTTTTTGATGCCTAAATCCCGCTTCATGGCTTCCGCGCGCTCAAAATCAATACCGAGAGCATGACTCAACGCAAGCGTCCATGCCTGAGATCCTTTATCAATCGCGCGTGCCATGCGCAGTGCTCCTCGATCAACGATGGCTATTTTCGTACTATGGGCGCCGATATCTAACACGATAAGCGAGGAATGAAAACCCGGGGAACCACCTCCGCTTTTAAGAGAGCGGAACGTGCTTGCCGCTACGCGCGCGACACTAAATATCTCAATTTCAAATCCGGCAAGCGAGAGTTTGGCTTTCTTGATCACGCGCTGATACGCATTGATGGTCTCTTTCTGCACGGCGGCGAGTAGTACCGACACTGATTCCAATCCTTCTTCTTCCTTACTGGCAAGCGGGGAGACGGGCCACCATTCGATTTCTACTTCCGAAAGCGGCAGGGGGATATACTTGCGCGCTTCAAACGGTATGGCGCGCGCGAGTTCTTTCTCCGACATGTGGGGCATATCAATGAATGTCACAAAACTATTGCGCAGAGGAATCCCCGCAATAACCTCGCGGCTTTTTGCTCCCGCTTCCCGCCATACATCCTGAATCATTTCTGCCATACGATCTTCCCCCAACGTAACTGCCTTTCCCACCGGACCATCCTGATAAGGGCCGGTCGCAACTTCGCCGTATGTTTCTAAGAGAGCCCGTTCCTTTTCAAAACGCAGCTGAACAAGCTTTACGGAAGCAGATCCGATATCCAACCCGATCACGCGATTGTCGCGCTCAAATAAAGAATGAAGGCTCGCCTTAAGGCGAGGCAGGCGTTCAGGCGCTATCTTTTCAAAAAAAGAAGATATTGGCATGCTGTCATTATAAAACATATCATCAAATTATGAAATGGCGAAGCGTCCTCGAGCTTTTCTTCCCGCGGCAATGCGCCGTCTGCGCCGTGTTTGATGAAGATTTATGTGCGGCGTGCGCGGCAAAGTTGAAATTGTCCTCTTTTTCCTGCATTTTTTGTGGGCATGAAAATAACGATGGCCGCACGTGCCTTCGCTGCAAATCACATTTTTCGCTTGATGGCCTTTGCTCCGCGGTTTCCTATCACGATCCTCTCGCGCAAACCATTGTTGCCGCTTTCAAATACCGCAATCATCGCGGCCTTGCCGCG
>CAYHZX010000039.1:3002-4758 GCA_964361355.1 uncultured Candidatus Saccharibacteria bacterium
CGATCATGCCTATAAGCTCCGCGAAATTTTCCGGTGTCGCCAACAGATCCGCGGCAGAAAGATTCTTCTCGCGCATAAGACTCACCAGGTCGCTTAGCATGTAGTTGCGCAGGAGCGCTAATTTATTTTTATTTTGCCCAACATCAGTCGCGTTTGACGCGACTTCAGAGGCGGCCGCTTCAAAAAAATCCGCTAACGCAGAAGATTCGACCAGAAGACGCGCCGCCTCGCCATCAAGCTCAAATTCTTTTTGTAGGCGCGCGCGCTTCTGCCATGGCAATTCCGGCAGAGAAGCGCGCAGCGTGTCAAGGTCAAAAAGTGTGGGCGGCGTAAATGGCGGTAGATCCGGCTCCGGAAAATATCGGTAATCATGCGCTTCTTCTTTGGAACGCTGAAGAACGGTCTCTTCCTTTTGCTCATTCCATCCGCGTGTCTCATGACGCACCGCGTCTCCTTCGGCGATCATTCTTTTTTGGCGCTCAATTTCGTAAAGAATCGCGTGCTCGAGCGTATAGAGAGAGCCGATATTTTTAAGCTCCACTTTCGTGCCCATATCAAGCGAGATATTCGCTTCAAACCGAAGCTCGCTTTGTTCCATGCGGCCGCGCGAGGCGCCGAGATAGCGAAGGAGAAGCTGAAATTCGCTCGCGAATTCTTTGACTTCGGCGGCGGAAGAAAAATCCGGCTCGGTGACAAGCTCCATGAGCGGAGCGCCCGCGCGGTTAAAATCGACCAGTGAATAGTCTTTTTTATGCACTAATGCCGCCGTATCTTCTTCTAAGTGTATACGGCGAATGCGAATGTGTTTGCCGGAAGAAAGTGTAAAGGAAGCATTGCTCACCAACGGATGCGCGTACTGCGAGATTTGATAGCCCTTTGGCAAATCCGGATAAAAATAATTTTTGCGTTCAAAATATGTGAAAGACGCGATCGCTCCCCCCAATGCAAGTCCGGTACGGATAACCTGCCGCACGGCTTCCTTATTAATCGTAGGCAATGTGCCCGGATGCGCCGTACAAATCGGGCAGATATTGATATTGGGATGTATTTCCTCCGGATCATTGCGCGAATCGCAAAACATCTTGGTTTTTGTCGCCAATTCAGCGTGAACTTCTAAACCGATTGTTGGCCTGCCCGAATGCTTCAGGCGGGCGGGCCTGCCCGCCCTCTGGCGTGGTTGTAATTTCATTGATTCTACTATAGAATAAAATACTATGCTTAGCTATACGGACTTAAAACCGGGCACGGCATTCGTGCTGGAAGGGGCGCCCTGGGAAGTGCGGGAATATCGCTTTTTGCGCATGCAGCAGAGAAAACCGTCCGTGCAGACCAAAATAAAAAATCTTATCACCGGCAAAATTGTCACGCGATCGTTCGCACCAAGTGACAATTTTCCAGAAGCGGAAATTGCACGCAAGCCAACGATTTTTTTGTATTATCAGGCGCGCAATAAAGAGTACTGGTTTCGCGTGCCCGATGATCCAAAAAATCGTTTTCTACTTACCGAAGAATCAATTGGCGAACTCTGGCCATATCTTACGCCAAATGCCGAAGTGCAACTCTACGAGTGGGAAGGAAAGATTATTAATGTGGGCGTACCTATCAAAGTGGATTTGCGCGTCAAAGAAGCGCCTCCCGGCGTGCGCGGCGACACTGCCCAAGGCGGTACCAAAGAAGTTATATTAGAAACTGGCTTAAAAATGCAGGTGCCGCTTTTCATCAACGAAGGCGATGTGGTGCGCGTCAACACCGAATC
>CAYHZX010000040.1:0-1534 GCA_964361355.1 uncultured Candidatus Saccharibacteria bacterium
TCGATCCCATGCACGCGCAATCGTAAATATGCTTCACTATAAAGTTGAATCCCGTGAAATTTTTGGACCCTCGGGAGTATCTTTGATCTGCCAGCCGAATTTTTGAATTTGTTTACGCAATGCGTCCGCGGCCGCAAAATCGCCCGCGGCGCGTTTTTTCTCGCGCTCGCGCGCGAGTTCCGCTATTTCCGGCGGCGGCGTTTCTGTTTCGGAAGCCGTGCGCTTGAGATCGAGTCCGAGCAGATGGTCAAACCAAAAGATAGTGTTGAGCACGGCAACAAATGGAGGGTGAGGTTCTTTCCGCGCTACGGCAACAAGCTCCCAAAGAACGCTTAACGCGGCGGGCAGAGCAAGATCATCATTGACGGCTTTTTGAAATCGCGCTTGATAGGTGGCAAGCACGCGGCTGTTTGCTTTTTTGAGCGTTTTGTCGGGCGTTGCCGTTCTGATTTCTTGAAGAAATGATACAAGATTTTTGCGGGCAGCGCGCGCGGCTTCCAATGCTTTCCATGAGAAGGTGAGAGGCGAGCGATAATGCGCGGTGAGTGTGAAATAGCGGAAATCAACCGGATCAAAGCCGCGTTCTTTAAGTTCGCGCAATGTGATGAAGTTGCCTTCCGATTTTGCCATCTTGCCCCCCTTGGCGAGCAAAAAGTTTCCATGCACCCAATAACGCACAAAGGGTTTTCCGGTGGCTCCTTCGGATTGCGCGATTTCGTTGGTGTGATGAATCTGAATATGCTCAATGCCGCCGCAATGGATATCAATTGTCTCACCCAAATACTTCATGCTCATCGCCGAACATTCAAGATGCCAGCCCGGGAACCCTTTGCCCCACGGCGAATCCCATTCCATTTGCCGTTTAGGCGTACCCTCTTTCGCCCCCGCTTCGCCACGGCTACGCTGGGCGAGTAAGGCTTCGGAGGGCAGTCCTCCTTCCGTAGAAGGGCTGAATTTCCAGAGCGCGAAATCAGTCGCGTGGCGCTTCTCGCCTTGCGCTACGCGCGCGCCGGCTTTAATGCCTTTAATATTTTTTTCGGCAAGTTTGCCGTAGCCGCGGAATGTCGAGGTGTCAAAATAAATGCCGTCATTGATGCGATAGGTGTGGCCGTTTTTTTCAAGTTTTTTTATTAACGCAATTTGGTCTTTAATATGTTCCGTCGCACGACACCATATATCCGGAGGCAGGATATTGAGATCCGCAATGTCTTTTTTAAAAATATCTTCATAGAAACGCGCGATATCCCAAGCGGATTTTTTTGTACGGCGCGCCTCGCGTTCTATCTTATCCTCTCCTTCGTCGGCATCCGACACTAAGTGCCCAACATCGGTAATATTCATCACATGGTTTATTTTGTAGCCGTTGATCAGAAGCGCCCGTTTTAAGATATCTTCAAAAATATAGGCGCGCATATTGCCAAGATGCGCGTATTGATAGACCGTGGGTCCGCATGTGTAGAGGCCCACTTTTTTATTTTTAAGCGGCGTGAAAATCTCTTTTTTCCGCGTGAGTGTATTGAAGAGTTTAAGCATG
>CAYHZX010000040.1:1634-4640 GCA_964361355.1 uncultured Candidatus Saccharibacteria bacterium
AAGAAGGAGAACATGGCGGCGGTGGCGAGCACCATGATGCCCACGATGATCCAGAAATCGTTGGGAGACCCGACGATGGGGAGTGTAGTGGTATTCATGCCGAACAAACTGGTGAAAAGCATGAGGGGGAATGTCGAGAATGCCATAATGGTGAGAATCTTCATAATTTCGTTGGTATGCGTTGAGATGAGCGATTGATTGGTGCGGTCAAGGGCATTCAACGTCTCATTATATGTCTTAAGAAGGTTGCGGATTAAATGGTATTGATGGAGCAAATCTCGAAACATATACGCTGATTCGGCATGGGTGCTAAAAAAATACTCTCCATGTTCTTTGAGCGTTTCAAGAACGACGTGCTGGGGTTTCATAGCCCCTCCAAAATTAATGAGATTTCTTTTGACGCGCGAGATTGCCTCCACCATCTCGCGGCCTTTCCCGTGATAAATATTTTCTTCAACTTCGTCAATTTCTTTTTTTATTTGGTCGAGTTCGTTTAAGGAGAAATTAAATAATTCGGAGATGAGATTATGGAGGAGAATGTAGCTTGATTGTCCGAAGTACTGTTCGCGAATCTCTTCCGCCATAAGGCGATTGCGAATCTCTTCAAGCGGTTTTATGGTGTCGTAATGGACAGTCAAAATAGTATCTTCGCCGATTACAAAATCAATCTCGCGGGAAACCACCACCCGCTCTTTTGGATCATAGACGGGAAAATGAAGTATTAAATAAATATGGTGATCGTAGATTGCTACCTTTGGCCGATGCGAGGGAATCGTAAGCTCTTTTATTAAGAGAGGAGGAAGCACTATGGTGGTGTTGAGCGCTAGGAGTTCATCAGGCGTGGGGCGTAGGGCGTATATCCAGCGCGCATCTTTTGACTCAAGTGAGTAAATCATATACATTTATAGAAGGCCTCATATTGAGGGGCATATATCATGAATTAAGTATAAAGGATATATGAATCAACGCAAGTCTTTTTTTGTTTTGGCGGCTTTTTTCCTTATCGGAGGCGCGTTTTTGTTTGGCGTATGGTTTGGGGTGGAGCGCCGATCCGACTTGGAACAACTTCCGTTTATTCGCGGCGCAGAGCCGTCTTCCCCGCCATCCGACATTGATTTTTCTCCCTTTTGGAAAAGCTGGCGTCTTATCGAGGAGCGGTTTGCGGGCGAAGGAGAACTTGATCGTCAAAAGATGGTATGGGGAGCTATTAGCGGCATGGTGGGAGCTCTTGATGATCCCTACACCGTGTTTCTGCCTCCTAAAGAACAGGAAGATTTTTCAAACGAAATTAAGGGTGAGTTTGGCGGCATTGGCGCTGAGATCGGTATGCGCAAAGGCATTCTTGTGATCATCGCACCCCTTGGGGGATCGCCGGCGGAAGCGGCAGGTATCCGCGCTGGAGACAAGGTGCTTAAGATTGACGATAAACCAACGGGTGATTTAACACTTGATGAAGCGGTGCATTTAATCCGAGGGCTAAAAGGAACCAATGTGACACTCACGTTGTTATCGAAGAAAGGAGAAGACACGAAAGACGTTACGATTACGCGAGATGTTATTCGTATTCCTACCCTTAAAACAGAACGGCGCCAAGGAGGCATTTTCATTATCAAGCTTTTTAATTTTAATGAAGGATCGGTGCAGGCGTTTCGGGGTGCTATACGGGAATTTCTTCTTTCAGGATCAGAAAAACTTATTCTTGATCTTCGCAATAATCCGGGCGGGTTTCTGGACGCCTCGGTGGATATCGCGAGCTGGTTTTTGCCGGAAGGAACCGTCGTGGCAAAAGAGGCGTTCCGCGATGGAAAAGAAAATGTGTATCGTTCGCGCGGCTACGGCGTGTTGGCAGAAGTACCCGTGGTTATTCTTATTAACGAGGGATCGGCGTCTGCCTCCGAAATTCTCGCGGGCGCTCTGCGCGAAGAACGCGAAGTTAAACTCATTGGCGAGAAAACATTTGGCAAAGGATCTGTCCAGCAAGTGGAATCCATTACGCCGGAAACCGCTCTTAAAGTGACCATTGCTCGTTGGCTTACTCCCAAAGGCGTTTCCATTTCTAAAGAAGGATTAGCGCCTGATATCGAAGTAGTGTCGGACCCGGATGGAGAAGACAAAGATAAAGAGGAAATAAAAAGCTCTTTTGCTATTGAGGAAGATGATCCGGCGCTCGCCCGCGCTATTGAGTATCTCCTGACAGGGGAATAATGCACCCATATCCGTTATCTGTTTTCAACTTTATATTTAGCCATGGCTATATTTAAAGTTCGTATTAAGGTTCGCATTCCGCCGCCTTGTATTTTTAGATAAAGTCCAGTAAATTAAAGACATGGCAAAAACGAAGGTGGTATTTATAAAAGACGTACTACCGCATGGAAGTTCGGGCGATGTAAAAGACGTGGCAGGCGGCTTTTTTCGTAACGCGCTTATGCCGCAAGGTAGCGCCGTGCTTGCTACCCCCGATCGCATTCGCCAGGCAGAAGTTACGCGCGCGCGCCGTAAAGAAACGGCCCGCCTTGGGCGGGAGCGCATGGAGGTGTTAGCGAAAGAATTGGATGGCACTACCCTTGAGTTTGTAAAAAAAGCAAACGAACAAGGCGGCATTTTTGACGCGGTTGATAAGCGCGAAATTTTGCAAGCGCTTTATAAAAAGGGGTTTGGAGTAATTGAGGAGAAACATATTGACTTGGAGCGGCCGTTTGATAAAATAGGAGAGTACGCCGTTACTCTATCGCTTGGGGAAAATTTCTCAACGCCCTCTATAAAAATCATTATTACAAAAGAAGAATAAAATAAATTTATGAATGTACCACAGGTAACATTTAAAACCCGCGTGAGGGATGAGTCCATCAGCGGGGAGAATCCCTATCGTTGGCAGGATGTGACGAGCGACGAATTATTTAAAGGGAAGAACGTAGTAGTTTTTTCGCTCCCGGGCGCGTTTACGCCGACGTGCACCACCACGCATCTGCCGGGGTATGAAAAAGCGTATGACGAATTCAAAAAGCT
>CAYHZX010000041.1:0-4640 GCA_964361355.1 uncultured Candidatus Saccharibacteria bacterium
AAATTTTTAAAAAATATTAAAGATTCAAAAAAGTTAAGTCGAGTAAAACGCGAAGAGTGGAATGAAAAAATTCGCGGGAAATGCATGTATGCCATTTCATCGGTGGGGCCAGTGGTCATTGATCGAATCGGTATAAGCCGCGCGGCAAAGATTGCGGTAGCTCGATGCCTCAATAAATTAACTAAACGCTACACGCTAAACCCTGCCCGCTCGGCAGGCGGGGCTTATCGCTTCGGTGTCGTGCTTGACGGCGGCCTGTATGCGCCTAAAACCTACGCTCATCAGGAAACCATCATTAAAGGCGACGAGCGCCATCCGCTTATCGCTGCCGCCTCTATTGTGGCAAAGGTTCATCGCGACGCCTCCATGAGGCGATTGCATAAAGAGTTTCCTCTCTACGGATTCGATCACCATAAGGGCTACGGTACCGCGATGCATCGGCGACTGCTGAAGATGCACGGGCCGTGCTCTATACATCGACGTTCTTTTTGTGCTAATATAAAAACATGGTAGTACGCATGCGCCATACGCGCTCCCATACGCGCAATCGCCGCTCTCACCACGCGCTTAAAGCGTCTTCCTTTATCGTATGCGAAAAATGCGGCGCTTCGAAGTTCGCGCATACCGTATGTGAAAACTGCGGGACGTACCGCGGCCGCGTGGTGATCGATGTGTTGGCGAAATTAGATAAAAAAGAACGCAAAAAGAAAGAGGAAGAACTTTCAAAGAAATAATTTTTCGTTTTATTTATGTCGATGCGTCATCTGGCTCGTTCACTTGCTTTTCAGGTGCTTTACGAATGGGATTTTTGGAAAGGCGAAAAGAGCACCGTTGCGGCGATTTTTGATCGCGATTACGCTGAATTCGCTCCGGGCCTTGAAAACAAATCATTTGTTAAAAATCTTCTTGAAGGTATTATTGCCAAGCAGCCTCAACTTGATCAGCTGATTGAAAAGGCGGCGCCCGAGTGGCCCATTGATCAAATCGCGGTAATTGACCGCAATGTGCTGCGTATCGGTCTTTATGAATTGCTTTTTGCCGACTACAAAGAAACGCCGCCCAAAGTGGCAATTAACGAAGCCATTGAGCTTGCCAAAACATTCGGCGGAGAAAATTCGGGCAAGTTTGTGAATGGCGTGCTCGGCACTATTTATCGGGAATTAGGCGAGCCGGGCAAAGAAGATATTGCCAGAAAACAATTAACCCCCGAAGAAATAAAAAAACTTCCGCAAGAGTTATGCGCGGGCGCGGTCGTGTGGCGGAAAGAAAAAAATGATTATTATATCGCATTAGTGCACGACGTGTTTGGCCGATGGACGCTTCCGAAAGGGCATTTGGAAGGGGAAGAAACCGTGAAGGAAGGCGCCGCGCGAGAAGTAAAGGAAGAAATTGGCGTCTATCATTTGGATATAGGGGAAAAAATTGGAGAAATCGAATATGTGGCGCATGATCCGGAAACCGGGCCGGTGCGCCGCGCTGTTACTTATTTTTTGGCACAAACCCACGACAAAGAACTGAAACTTAAAATCACCGGCGGCCTTGACGATGTGCGGTGGTTTTCCGCAGACGAATTGGAAAATATTACCACTTATGATGACATTAAACAAATTTTACATCATGCAAAGAAAACATTGGGCATCTCCTGACATTGAAGAACGCATCGGCGTTTCTTTTAAGAACAAAGCATTATTGCAGGAGGCGTTGACTCATCGCTCCTACCTAAACGAGAATCCTTCCTGGCCGGTGGGGCACAATGAACGGCTCGAATTTTTAGGCGACGCGGTGCTTGAATTGGTGGTCACTGAATTTCTTTTTGGGCGTTTTCCGGAGAAACCGGAAGGAGAACTCACCAGTTTGCGGGCCGCGATGGTCAATACCGATATGCTCTCCCAACGCGCCTCTGACATCGGTATGAATGATGCGTTGCTCCTCTCTCGCGGGGAAGCAAAAGATACCGGTCGCGCGCGGCAATATCTTTTGGCAAACGCGTTTGAATCGCTAATAGGGGCGCTCTATCTTGATCAGGGGTATGAAGCCGCGAAAGAATTTTTAACGCGCGCGCTTTTCCCTCAACTTGACTATGTGCTTCAAAACCGCCTCTGGAAAGACGCCAAAAGTTCGTTTCAAGAGGAAGCGCAGGAACGCATGGGCATTACGCCTGCCTATAGGGTTTTGCGCGAATGGGGGCCTGATCACGCCAAGCAATTTGTAATTGGTGCTTTTTTGAATGAAGAAAAAATCGCGGAAGGCGAGGGTGCTTCAAAACAGGAAGCGGAAACCGCTGCCGCAGCTGCGGCACTTGAAGCGAAAGAATGGAACAAATAATATATCGATATCTCGACATCTCGAGATGGAGGTGAGAGATTAAAATAAAAAAAGACCACGAGATTTACGGTCTCACGGAGTGCAATATGTTTCTGAACTTATGCAGTATGTGACGTTCGCTATTTTTGATATACTATTTTTATGAACCTCAAGCGGTTGGAGTTATCGGGTTTTAAATCGTTCGCGCGGGCTACCAAGCTGGAATTTCCTTCGCGCATTACGGCCATTGTGGGGCCGAATGGCAGTGGGAAATCAAATGTGGTGGAGGCCTTGCGTTGGGTGTTGGGTGAGCAATCTATGAAGCAGCTGCGGACTCGCAAGGGCGAGGACCTTATTTTCGCCGGATCGCCCGCTTCGCCGAATCGAGGTGAGCCGATGACGGCGAGCCAAAGCGGTTCTGCTCTCGCTACAGGAAGGACTGTCTCGCCTCAAGGCGAGCTTAAGACCCCGCGCGCCGGGCGTGCGGCCGCGGCATTGATATTTGATAACAGCAGCCGCGCGTTTCCTTTGGAATTTGATGAAGTGGCGATCGCCCGCCACATTGCCAGAGACGGCGCCAATGATTATTTTATTAATGGTTCATCGGTGCGCTTAAAAGATATTTTCGCTCTTTTGGGAAGAGTAGGATTGGGTTCGAGTCAGTATCATATTATTTCTCAAGGAGCGGCGGACCGCCTTTTGTGGGCTTCTCCTTTTGAGCGGCGCAGTTTTATTGAAGAAGCGCTTGGACTTACGGTCTATCAAACAAAGCGGGAGGAAGCGGAAAAAAAGTTAGCGGAAACCGAAGCAAACATGGGGCGTATTCTTATTTTGCAGAAAGAGTTGGCGCCCCGCGCTCATTATCTTAAGACACAGGTTGACAAGATGCGAAAAGAAGAGGCGCTGCGCGCAGAACTTGTTCGATGCGGGCGGGATTATTGCGCGCGTGAAAGTGCTGCCCTTGAAGAGAAAAAAAAGATGCGGGAGAAAGAAGAGACGCCGATTTCTTCCCGTAGAAAGGAAATCGAAGAGGACTGCGCGCGTCTGCGCGCGCGCATAGCAGAAGAAGAGCAGAAAAGCAAAAAGTTTTTTGAAGCCGGCGAGAGAGAAACAAAGGAAGAAAAGCGTCTGCGCGTTCTTGAAGAGCGAAGAAGCGCTCTTGAGCGCGAGCTCGGCCGCATTGAAGGCAAACAAAATCACGAACCGGTCCAAAATTTGTCAAATATTTTGAGTGATATGAAAAATCGTGTCACTCATCTCCTTTCATTGTCCGCGCTTGAAGAAATCAAACACGGATTGCGGGAACTTCTCGGATTTGTTCTTGAATATGCCTCCCCCGTTTCCCAAAAAGAAAAAGACGAGGAACTCGCCTCTGTTTCTAAAGGTATTGCGTCGGTGCAGACGGAAGCCGCCGCGTTGCACGCGCATATACGCGCGGAGAAAGAAAAACACGCAACGCTCTTTGAAGAGCTTCACCGCTTACGGGAAACACTCCGGGGAAAAGAGCAGGAGTTTTTTAATGTCAAAGAAATGGCGGCAGGATACGCGATCGCGCGTGAGCAATGGCAGCGCCGTTTTGACGATTTTGAAACAATGCGCAAAGAAGGATGGCTTCGCGAGGCATCGGAAGGTATCCCTTATGAAGTCGCTTCGTCTACGTCTGACGCGGCTTCGGCGTGGGAAACTGACGCGCAATGGCAAGATCATCGGCGCGCTCTTGAACGTTTTCGTATAAAAGTAGAAGAGATAGGGCATTTAGATCACACCCTTGTAAAAGAATTTAATGATGTTTCCGAGCGCGAACGTTTTTTGGAGAAAGAATATAACGATCTTTTCTCTACAAAGACATCGCTTGTCGGTTTAACGCAGGAATTGACCGCGCGCCTTCAGCATGACTTTGCCGAAGGTCTCAATCACATTAATAGCGCGTTTGCGTCATTTTTTGCTGAAATGTTTCAGGGTGGAGGGGCGAAGCTCGTGTGCGATGAGGGAGGCGCTTATCCGCCAGACAAACAAGGGGTGGAAATTGAAGTAAATCTCCCGCGCAAACGCATTAAAAGTTTGGAGATACTCTCGGGTGGGGAGCGCGCGCTTACCGCGATCGCGCTTTTATTCGCTATCTCGCAGGTTCATCCGCCTCCCTTTTTGGTGCTTGATGAAACTGATGCCGCGCTTGATGAAGCGAACTCGCGAAGATACGGCGCGATGCTCGAGGAATTAAGCAAGCGCACGCAACTGGTGGTGGTTACCCATAACCGCGAAACCATGAAACGCGCCGGTGTGCTCTATGGGGTCACGATGGGAGCGGACGGCGTCTCCCGCTTGCTTTCGGTGAA
>CAYHZX010000042.1:0-4630 GCA_964361355.1 uncultured Candidatus Saccharibacteria bacterium
CCACCAATCTCTGCTTCGGTAATCTGCAAAAATTCATCGATCTTTTTACTTTTGGAGACCAGCTCATGGAGAGCTTTCAAGAATATTTTACGCTCCGTAATGTTGCGGGATCGCATGGCGCGCTCGGCCACATTTTCAATGCGATCCGAATCAAGAATCCGCAAACTGCCGTCTCGTTCCTGAATACGCGGCTCTTTTAAAATAGCAAGCGCGCCATCAAAATCATCGGCAAGAACATGAGCGAGCGCGACCGATTCGGCCATCACCACCGCCGCGGGAGGTAGTGTTCCCACTCTACGCAAACCTTCATCACCGGCCGCGAACGCTTCTTTATATTCTCCCCGTACCAAATGCACTTCGGCTTTTCCAAGATACCCTTGCACATAATTGGGCGCTTGCGCAAGAAGACGGTCGTAAGCGCCAATAGCTTGCTCACCGCCATTGCCCGTGATAGCGGCCCGCAAGTGGTACAATTTTCCCAAAAAAAGCAGGGGGCGGACATTTGCGGGATGCTCTTCTGTTTCTTTTTCCAATTCACGAATGCCGAGATTGAGAATCTGAAGATACGCGGGAGCGGATTCTGGAGTCACTCCTTGCATGGTCGCAACAGTAATTAAAATGTCGGCGAGGCGCTCACGGGCTTCGGTAATCCCAAAGGTGCCTTTTGCAAATGCCCGCTCAAACGCGCTCACAATCTCCTCGGCTGATTTTCCTTGCCCCACGGATTTCAACGCGTCTATCAAACGCGCGGAAGAGAGCATAGGGCCCATATTTGCTTTCACCAAAGGAATAAGGAGGAAAAGAGGAAGAATCGCCGCCGCCGCTAATCGACGAGGATCATGTAATACGTCATTGCGAGGAGCGAGCGGAGCGAACGACGCGGCAATCTCGTTGTTTCCCGCTGGATTGCCACGCTCCCTTCGGTCGCTCGCAATGACAACAGAAGAAGAAAAACGCATTGTAAGATATGCGCCCAATCCAAAAAAGAGAAGATAACTCACAATCGTATCAAACACAAACGCGTTTTGAATCATATAAGCTACGATGAGACCGCAGAAAAGAGCAACCTCTTCTGCGCTGAAAACCTTCTGCTTCCATCCGTGGCCTAAAAGCACAAACAAAAAAGCAAATAAAAGGAGATACAGCGATCCTCCCGCAACACCGCCCGCCACAAACCATTCAAAAAACATATTGTGCGCGCGGTCAAACCAGGGCTCATTGCCAAACATGCTCGGGTTGTAATGACGCGCGTAAGGGATAATAAAATTTTCTAATCCCCACCCCGCAATCGGCCGCTCCTTAAAACTTTCGTACGCAATCCCCCAAATCATCAAGCGCGCGCCCTGCGTGCTTTCCGTGGGATTGCTGAACGCGTGATAAAGTGAAACGACGGGAGCGGTCAGCGGGAACTGCTGGATAGCGGGATTGTTACGCAATACAAATGTGAGCCCTCCGCCGAAAAGACCGGCGAGAAGTAATCCGATCAATGCTTTCCGCGCGTTTTGATGAGACGTTAAAAAAATATAGATCAATGCCGCAACGCCAAGTCCCGCGATAAGCCCCAAAAGCGCTCCCCGTGTGCTTGCCGCAAAAAAGATATAAAGCTCGGATAATCCGACAAAAAAAAGCGGGATGCGCCATGAACGCAGCGCGGGTGCGACCAACAAAATTCCGATCACAAAAAGATGGACCATCAGATATTCGGCAAGATAAATGGAATTGCCAAGGGTGGCAAACAAGCGCTCGCCGCCCGTACCCGTTTCCACGATCCCAAAACGCTCGAAAAAACCGTAGATCGTCAATAACACGCTCGCCAAAAGCGTCAACATGATCACCGGCTGCCAGTCGCGCGGGGTTTTGAGGATAACACCAATCATTAAAAGGAGGGCTAACAGATGCAGATGCGTTATGAGCCCTTCCATGCGTTCAAAATTTGACCAAAAACTCCGGCTGATATCAATGCCGGTAAACATGGTGATGACAAGCCAGCCCACAAAGACGGTATATGCAATGACAAACAAATGCTGTTTGGTGAACGAAAAGGAGGGAAGATACTGGCGGGGGTTAAATACGATGAGTGCTGCCCAGGCGGCCGCCATAAGCTCCACAATAATGCGGAATGCGAAATTCTTGCCGGTGATGTAGGGAAAGAGAAAAAAAGGAGCTACGATGAGGCATATAAAAGGAAGAAGGTAGAGACCTCCCTTCATAATCCAGATAAGCGATTCCTCGGTTCGCCGCATAGGCATATAATGGCGAACAGACGCGTGGGTTGTCAAGGAAACAAAAAATATGCAATACTTGATCTCATGAATGCACGCCGATGGACAAAAACCCTTCTTTTTTTAGGAGATATCTTATTGCTTTACGGGACACTTTGGCTAACCCTTACCATTCGTTATGGCAGTGCGGAGCGCGGTTTATGGAAGCTGCATCTCATTCCCTTCAGCATTATATTCGCTATTCTCCTTCTCACATTTTTTATCGCTGGTCTTTATGACGTGCGCGTTATTGCTCCCGAGCGCCGCCACGCGACACTCTTTTTTTTAACACTTCTTGTGGGAGGGGGGGTTGCGGTATTGCTTTTCTATCTTGTCCCCGCTTGGAGAATCACTCCGCGCCTTAATCTCTTCACTCATTTAGCGCTTGCCTCCCTTTTCCTTTTTTTATGGCATTGGCTGATTTCGTGGCTTTTGATGCGTCGGGCAAAAATTAACGTGTGGTTTCTGGCAAACCCCCGCGCCAATCCAGATAGAGAGCAAAGCGCGAAACAACGTGATGTCGAAATTGGTGTGGGGGTAAAAGGCGGGGAGCACCACGAACTTGTTGCTTTTCTCGCCAGTCATCCTCAATTGGGTTACCAAATAGCCGAAACATCTCAAAAAGCCGACATTGTGGTAACCTCAAGCGATCTGTATCAAAACGAGGCCGCACAAAAAGAGCTTTTTTTATTAGTACCCCGCGTGCGATTTATGAGTTTCTCAGCGTTCTATGAGCGCGTGACCGGCAAGGTACCGGTTTCTCTTATCTCCGAGATATGGTTTCTTGAAAATATCGCGGAAACAGAAAAAGAATTTTTTGAAATAATAAAACGTATCTTTGATGTGGTACTCGCCATTTTTATCAGCATTCCCGGCATTTTTCTTTTTCCTCTGCTCGCACTTCTGATTAAAGGCGAGACAAGGGGCCCTGTGTTTATCAAACAAAACCGCGTGGGAAAAAACGGCCGCCTTTTTACGCTTCTTAAACTCCGTTCTATGATTGTAGCTGGCCCGCATGGCCTTGCCGAAGAAAACGGCGCTCAATGGGCGTCTGCCCATGACAAACGAATAACGCGGGTGGGACGAATCTTGCGCAAAACGCGCCTTGATGAGCTCCCCCAGCTCTGGAATATTCTCAAAGGCGAGATGTCCTTTGTGGGACCGCGGCCGGAACGGCCGGAATTTGTCGCTACCTTAAAAAAACGCATCCCTTTCTATGAAATCCGCCACATGGCGCGCCCGGGGCTCTCCGGGTGGGCGCAGATCAACTTTCCCTACGGCGCTTCAGTGGAAGACGCCTTAGAAAAACTCCGTTATGATCTTTATTACTTAAAACACCGCTCGTTTTTACTTGATCTTACCATCGCGCTTAAAACATTAAAAGTGCTTGTCTTACAAGCGGGGAGATAATAAAATCAGGCGAGATACACATCTCGCGAGCAGATATTGCTTTTCTTTTCCAGAATAAATATACTGGATCCATGAATACTCAAACCTCAACCATTCCTTCAATCTATGAGCGGATAGGGCGGATAGAGAAAGAGCTGCAGCGGCTCAAGATTGAAACCTATTTAAATCTTCCTCCAAAGGAACGCTCTCGCAGTCGATATCCTGAAAACGCAATTATGCGCGTGCTGAAAGCGACAAGAGAGGAAATCTGGCGTAAGCGTTATGCCTCAAAAGTTGCGCGTCTTCGTTGATACGAGCGCCCTCTTGGCCGGTCTTAACTCTCCCAATGGGGCGGCGGGAATTATTCTTGCCGCTTGTTTCTCCCGCGATATTGTTTCCGTTATCTCGCCGCAGGTCATAGAAGAAGCAGAATTTCTCCAGAAGTTTATGCCTAAGTAATCGCTGAGCTACCTCGGCGTTTGTGATGCGAAAATTTTGTAACATAAATACTATATCAAAAACTGATATTTCCTGCAAACAAAAAAACCGCCACAAGGCTGTGAGCCGGTTCGCCAGACTTGTCCGCCATAGCTTTACGCGACGGCGGAAATGATACGGATCCAGAAACAGTGTTTAGAGGAGAGAGTTTTACTCTCCGCTACACCTTGCGGCGCAGTGGAGAGTATCTCGCACCGCCGCCGGATCAGATTCCGATAAACACGACTCGCAGCCCTGTAGTGGCTTTGTTTTAATCTTATACTGAATCCACTATTCGACAAGCTCATAGCAAGCTTCCCTAATAACGGACTCGGAAAAGATTGGGAGGATACATGTTCTGTGCAAGAATCACGTTCCTCCCGAAAGTGCTTTTAAGGAGTTTTTGTAACCGGGGTTACTCCTTGTCCCCGGAATTCCAGCTACCGGCGCAACTTTGCGTTGCCGCCGAAAAGTTTCGAGAGGTCAACCCTGGAAGGGCTGAC
>CAYHZX010000043.1:0-1988 GCA_964361355.1 uncultured Candidatus Saccharibacteria bacterium
CCATTATGATTGATCCCTCCGCGATGACACGCGTGGCCGATATTCTTGAGCCCGATGATTTTTATCACCAAGAACACCGCCTCATTTTCGCAACCATTCAGGAACTTTTTGAGCATTCAGCGCCTTTAGATATCTTGGCGGTCTCCAATCGGCTTCACGAAAAAAGCATTCTGGAAGCGGCGGGAGGGGCAAGCAATCTTGCCGCCCTCGTCAACGCCACCGCCACCTCATCGGGAGTGGAACACTACGCCGCACTGGTGAAACATAAACGCGTGCGGCGCGACCTCATCGCGGCGTCCCATTACATCAACGAATTGGGATTTAAAGAAGAAAAAGACATAGCGCCCTTGTTGGACGAAGCAGAGCAAAAAATTTTCGCGCTCTCTCATCATTCGTTGCGGCAAAAATTCTTGCCGGTTAAATCGGCTCTTCACGAAGCGTGGGAACGCATTGAACGTCTTCATAAAGGAGAAGGGGCGCTACGCGGCGTGCCTACCGGTTTTGTCCAGCTTGATAATCTTCTCTCGGGCCTTCAGAAATCAAATCTCGTCGTACTTGCCGCGCGCCCGTCGCTTGGAAAAACCTCTCTTGCTATGGATATCGCGCGACATGCCGCACTCCAGCATCGCATACCCGTAGGTATTTTTAGTCTTGAAATGTCAATTCAAGAATTAATTGATCGCTTCATTGCCGCCCAAGCCCATGTAAATCTCTGGGGCTTGCGTACCGGCCGGCTTTCGCCTGATTCCGATGATTTCATCCGTGTGCATGACGCCATTGATCTTCTTTCTGAAGCGCCCATTTTTATTGACGATGGAGCTTCGAGCACCGTGCTCCAAATGCGCGCTATGGCGCGCCGCTTGCAAGCGGAGCACGGATTAGGGCTTATTATCGTGGATTATCTCCAACTCATACGACCCCAAGTTCATACGGAAAGCATGGTTCAACAAATTACCGAAATTTCCCGATCGTTGAAATCCTTGGCACGCGAGCTTGATGTACCCGTACTTGCTCTCTCTCAACTTTCGCGCGCGATTGAACAGCGGCCCGGTCATATGCCGCGTCTGGCTGATCTGCGCGACTCCGGCAGTATAGAACAAGATGCGGATGTGGTTATGTTTATTTATCGGGAAGACAAAGTGCGGCAAGATTCCGAGCGCCCCAACATTGCCGACATTATGATAGAAAAACACCGCAATGGCCCTACCGGCAAAGTTGAACTTTACTTCAACCAAGAAAAAGTGAGTTTTAGCAGTATTGATACGCATTATAGCTAGCAAAATTTCAAATTATCAATTTACCATAAATTTTCAATGATACAATTCCAAAACTTAAAAATTGAAAATTAAATTTTATGCACCCAAAAGCCATAAAACAACTCATCAACTATTTCCAAAGGCTTCCTGGCGTGGGGCCGAGGCAGGCGTCCCGCTTCGCCTATTCTCTCCTTGATGAGCCGTCTGAAATATTACGGTCTTTGCGAAACGCCGTAAAAGAATTGGCGGAAGAAACGAGCCGTTGCCCTATTTGTTTTCGCGCGCGTGAAAACATAACGCCGTGCCGGAGTTGCGGCGATACCGAAGCAAAACAGCAGATTTTGGTGGTAGAAAAAGACCAGGACGTCGAAACCGTAGAGAAAAGCGGGGTGTGGCGCGGCGCCTATCATATTACCGGCGGCACTATTTCGCCTCTGTACCACGATCCTCTGCTTAATAACCGCATGCGGGGTCTTCATAAACGCGTCGTTTCTCTTGCTAAAACAAAGAAGGATATTGAAGTGGTCATGGCGCTTTCGGCGACGGCAAACGGCGAGGCGACTCAAGCATATATTGAAAAAATTTTAGAGCCGTTCGTCGTACCTAAGGGGCCGGTAAAACTCACCCGCTTAGGCCGCGGGCTTTCCACCGGCGCTGAAATTGAGTATGCTGATCCTAGTACGCTTTCCCATGCGCTCAAAAACAGAAAATAACAGGAGGTGAGTATGGATT
>CAYHZX010000043.1:2088-4505 GCA_964361355.1 uncultured Candidatus Saccharibacteria bacterium
AAGCCATCCGCCGTTTCCCCCTGTGATTCTAAGGGGGATTTTATTTACAAAAACTTAAGCTCTTTGAGCACTAAGCGATATTTATCCATCGCGCGGTCTACGTCGCGGCGATCAATACGCTCTCCTTCGTGCGCGATGCGATTACGCAGTTTGTGCGCCTCCCAAAGTTCGGCTAAATGATCAAGATCGCTCGGCTCAATTTGTTTGAGCCGCTCCCCCATTGTTTTCCCTTTATATCCCGCGCGTTTTAAGATTTCATCAATGAGGGCGTCGGCGTCAATGAGAGCAAGCTTCCAATCGGATGTGTTCGAGGAAGTGGCATGCGCTTCGATTTCTTTCCACCGTTTGTCGGCTTCTTCGGCGGGAACAAAACGGGAAGCGTGCTTGAAAAACGACGCCTGCTCGCCAAGCATTTTTGTCTTCCAGAGCTTTCTTGCGCGGGAGCGCACTATGCCGATAAAAATAATAAGCCCGAGCGAGATAAGAAAAGAAATAATTTTAACGATGTTCATAAAAATTGCCGAGAGCGAATAAATCGTCTTCATGGAATGGAGGTGCTATTAGTTGCAAACCGCGCGGGAGGCCATCGCCTCCCTTCTCGTGTCGCAACGGCACGGAAAAAGCGGGGATGCCGGCAAGATTGGCGGTTACGGTGTACACATCGGAGAGATACATCGCCAAGGGGTCATCTGTTTTTTCTCCAAACCGAAACGCGGGCGTGGGAGTTGTGGGTGTTATTATAACATCGACATCCCGAAAAGCGTTAAGAAAATCTTGTTTGATGAGTGAGCGCACTTTTTGCGCTTTGACGTAATAGGCGTCGTAATAGCCATGCGAGAGAACAAAGGCACCCAGTATGATGCGGCGTTTTACTTCTCTGCCAAAACCCTCCCCGCGCGTGGCGGTATACAATTCCGCAAGATCGTAATGCGCGGCCCCCGCCTTGACTCGTGTCGGGTGATGCAGGCGCGCGCCAAAACGCACACCGTCGTAGCGAGCGAGATTGGTGGATGCCTCGGCAGACATAATAAGATAATAGACGGCGAGGGCGGCGGACGTGTGCGGCAAACTTATATCTTTGACTTCAAACCCTTCATTTTCAAAAAATCGCCGCGCATCCTCAAACGTTTTTCGGGTCCCTTTTTCTAATCCTTCCCCTAAATATTCTCTCGGCACGCCAATTTTAAGTTTCGGCGTTTGATCAACTTGGAAGTTCACCTTCCCATGGGAAGGTGAACTTCCAAGTTTAACGGCGGTCGCATCCAATGGATCGTGTCCTCGAATTGCCTCAAAAAGTATTTTGGTATCAGCAACCGTGCGCGCCATCGGTCCTATTTGATCAAGCGAGGACGCCATTGCGATAAGGCCGTAGCGCGAAACAGCCCCATAGGTAGGCTTAAGCCCCACGATACCGCAAAATGCCGCGGGCTGGCGGATTGAGCCGCCGGTATCAGAACCGAGTGCCGCGATACACTCCCCTGCCGCTACCGCCGCCGCCGATCCTCCCGAAGAACCCCCCGGCACGCGTGCGTGATCATGAGGATTTTTGGTGGGACCAAACGCAGAATGCTCGGTGGACGACCCCATCGCGAACTCATCACAATTAGTCTTGCCAACAAAAATCGCTCCCGCATCCTTTAATTTTTTAATAACCGTTGCATCATAGGTGGCCATATAATGCTTAAGAATGCGTGAACCAGCGGTGGCACGTTTTCCTTTTATGAGAATATTATCTTTTATGGCCAGCGGAATACCCTCAAGCATGCCGATTGTCTCTCCGCGTTGTATTTTTTCGTCAACAGCTTTCGCGCACCCAAGAGCTTCATCGGCATAAACATCAAGAAAAGCGTGAATGTCGCTATCTTGTTTTTTGATTTGATTAAGATGCTCGTTGATGAGTTCACGGCAAGAAACTTTCTTTGTAGCAAGAAGTTCGTGAGCGGTTTGTATAGTAAATTTATGTTCCATGATTCATGCTTCCCTGTTTGTCGGACAGGCAGGAATCTTTATGATTCATTTTTTATTAATCACCAACGGCACGCGAATATATCCTTCCTCGCTTTCAGGAAAAGCGTCGCGCAGAGCAGTAATTATTTTAGCCCTCTCTTCTTCTTTTCCTGGCGCTCTATCATCCCGCAGGACGTTTATTTCGAAGGCCGCATGCGTAATTTCTATCACACTATCGGTATCAATTTCCCGCAGTTGATTCACATACGCCACAATGCCCGCCAAGTCGGTTTCGAGCCGTTTTTTTTCTTCCTCATCAAGCGACAATCGCGCCAATGCCGCGAGATGGCTTATCGCGATATTCATAAAAGAAGTATATCTTTTTATTCGTCGAGTTTCAAATAGTCGCGGTGTGCGGTTATCCAATCAAACATTTGGGAGGCGGCGTAGGGAGCGCCGACAAGATTTTG
>CAYHZX010000044.1:0-1369 GCA_964361355.1 uncultured Candidatus Saccharibacteria bacterium
ACTTTTTGAGCAATTGAACATCAACAAATGGACCTTTTTTAAGTGAACGACTCATATAATATAATTTTCAATTTTGCAATTTTTAATTTTCAAGTTTGAAAATTGTATCATTGAAAATTGATTGAAAATGGTAAATTGATAATGAGAAATTTAATCACGTGCGCCTTGTGATAATATACTTGTTCGAGTATTTCTTCCTGTTGCGCGTCTTAACCCCCCTAATGCCTTTCCCCCATTTGTTTTTCGGGCGATTCATGCCTGCCGGCGCCCTTCCTTCGCCTCCGCCCAACGGGTGATCAACCGGATTCATGGCAGATCCGCGCACATGCGGTCTTCTCCCGCGCCATCGGGTTCTTCCGGCTTTTCCCCATACGCGCAAGTAGTGATTCTCTCCGGAAATAGCTCCTACCCACGCCCATCCGCTATCGGGGACACGACGGACTTCTTTTGACGGCATGCGAAGTGTGGTTAATCCCGCGTCGTGAGAGAGCACTTCAGCGCTCGCCCCAGCACTTCGCACCAAAACGCCGCCGTTGCCCGGACTCGTTTCAATATTATACACAAACGCGCCCACCGGGATTGCGCCCAAAGGAAGCGCATGACCGGGTGTGGGGGCGGCGTTTTTACTTACCAATACGTCCGCTCCAACCAAAGCACCCTGCCAGGCAAGGAAAAAACGGCGCTCGCCATCGCTAAAAACCACCCGCGCTATCTGACACGTGCGGTTAGGATCGTACACGATTGCCTCAACCCGGCCGAGGATATCGGGTTTATCATAGCGGAATGAAACAACACGATAGCGCCGTTTTGACCCGCCACCCCGATGGCGTGTCGTAATGCGACCGCTGGTGGCCCGCCCCATTCGTCGATGAAATCCATAAATAAGCTTCATAAATAATTAGGAAAAAAGTTCTATATGTTCTCCTTTGCGCAATGTAACCGCCGCCTTTTTGTATCCTTTTTTTGTCCCGCGTGTCAAACCGCGTCTGCGTGGTTTTGAAGGAATGCGCGTAACGCGCACGCGCTGAACCGCCACGCGATAGATAGCTTCTATCGCCTGCTTAATCGTATGTTTTGTCGCTCCTTCCGCAACACGAAACACATACGCGCCCCCTTGGCTGCTCTCTCGGCTGCGCTCGGTTATGTGCGGCCGTATAATATCGGCGAGCATGCGTTCAGAAACAACCTCTTTTATAATTTTTTTCTCCCGCGGCAGCGCTTTCTCTTCTTTGACAACAACGCGCCCGCCTTGACCCGGCTCGCCTCGATTCGGCGAAGCGGGCGAGGCAAGCCCGTCTGCACGGGCAGGTTCTTCTCTCTTTCTTTTGCGTTTTAAAAAATCAAAGAGCGCCATACCCCGTAAGACAAC
>CAYHZX010000044.1:1469-4490 GCA_964361355.1 uncultured Candidatus Saccharibacteria bacterium
GATTCCTCGGGTAGCACTTCGGCGGAGAATGGAATGCGTTCAAGCGAAGAGAAACGAACATCCTGCAGGATAGACGTATCCAGCGTGATGCGTTGAATTGTCTCCACGAGTGTTATTAATTCTTTGAAGCGCTGATCGATGGCGCCCAATTCTTGAGCGGAAGGAAGAGCGGCCTGGCCGCGGCCAGATTTATACCACCATACACCCGCGATGAGGAAAAGCAAAACAATAAATAAGATCCAAAGCAGACGCTGTTTGCTTGATTGAGAAGATGGGATGAATGTGCTTTCTGCCATAAAATAAAAATTATGAGGAAAGAAATCGCGTGCGCGCTTGCAGACTAAACTCAAAAGAATCGGCTTCGCCGGCTGAAAAACTTATTGTCTCTATTTCTAGCAAGCGCGCGTTTTGTTCAACACTTGCCAGAAACGCTTGGAACGACTGATACGTGCCGGCGACACCTATTTCGATGGTTAGTTCATCGTACAATTTTTTTTGAATATTCGCCACTAAAAGATTTTGCTGTGTCGTTTCGCGAATCGTAATTCTTTTAAAAAGAAGACCGTGGCGAAGAGCCAACTCTTGCAAAAGACTCATGATTGTCTCTTGCGCGGCTTTCGCGGGCAAGATTGCTTCCAGGCGCGCCTTATCTTCCGCCAGAACCGCGTTGTAACGACCAAGCAACTGATCGCGCACGCCCACTACTTCGCTGGCGTTAAGCGCGATGCGTTCCAATACGAGCTGCTGAACACGCAGTTCTTGAAAGGTCTGCCATTGAGGCAACCCAAAAAACACGAAGGTGGCGAGCGAAGCGATAAGTAATAAAAGAAGAAAAAAACGCATACTATTTTTTATAGACGCAAAAGAGAAGGGGCAACTTTTATGGTAATCGTCGTACGCACCGTGCCCGCAGGACCGAGAGAGACGGAACCCGCGTCAATATGTTCTATCGATGGTTGCGCGCGAAAAAGATTAATTTGTTTTATTAAGGCGCTGTATCCTCGCGCCTCCGCGGCAAGTGTCACGGTGCGTTCTTTCGCGAAAAACGCGAATGAACTAAAACGCACATCCTTGAGCGTTGTTTGCGAAAGGAACGTAAAAATCTTGGAGGTATGCGTATGTTCATCGAGAAGACTGGCGATGAGCGCTAACTTTTTATCAAAGGTATCCATGGCGCGCACCGTGGGGAGATCCAATTCATCAATAAGAGCAGCAAGGCGATCGCGGAGCGCCTCAATTTGCTGCTCCTGAAACGTGCGAAGCGCGAACGTGCTCGCCGAAAACAAAAGAGTGATAACAACAACGCCCCCCCCGACAATACTTAAAAGACCGACCGGCAATGATTTTTTTAGAGAATCTCCCGAAGAACTAAGCGGACGGCGCGGAATAAATGAAGGGATTTGAGGCATATTTTTATTTTCTCATGAAGAAGCGCGTAATGCAAGACCGACCGCTTGAGCGAAGGGAGCGCCCAATTGACTTATGACCGGAGAAAGTAATGGCGGATAAGAAACGCTGGCAAACGCGTCCACAAAAAATACTTCGCGTCGAAAATACTCGATCGCGTAATCAAGAAGGCCGGGAAGAAGCGATCCTCCGCCGGCAAGCACCACTTTATCAATGGTACGCTGGTATTTATGCTCGTATTCCGCCTGAAAACGCCGTATCTCGTCAAAAATCGCGTCAATAAGAGGAATGAGAACTGCGCGAATTTGCTCGGTCTCCGGCCGTTTTTGGATGCCCAGTTCCCGTTTCATAGTTTCCGCGCGATCGAAATCAACGCCGAGAGCATGGCTTAACGCGAGTGTTAATGCTTGAGAACCCTTATCAATCGCGCGCGCCATATGCAACGCTCCTCGATCAATGATTGCTGTTTTTGTGTTTATGGCCCCCATATCCAATACGATAAGCGAGGATCGAAAGGCGCTTGCCGCCACGCGTGCCACGCTAAATATTTCAATCTCAAATCCGGCAAGCGAAAGCTCCGCCTTTTTCACGATGCGCTGATACGCGTTGATTGTTTCTTTCTGCACGGCCGCGAGGAGTACGGTAAGCGATTCTAATCCTTCTCCTTCCTTACTCATAAGCGTAGAGACCGGCCACCAATCAATTTCGACTTCCGAAAGCGGCAGAGGAATATATTTGCGCGCCTCAAACGGTATGGCGCGCGCGAGTTCTTTCTCCGACATTTGAGGAAGATCAATAAAAGTTATAAAACTGCTGCCCAATGGGATTCCCACAATCACCTTGCGGCTTTTTGCTCCCGATTCTCGCCACACGTCACGAATCACCTCTCCTAAACGATCTTCTTTTAAGGAGACCGCTTTCCCCACAGGCGCTTCCTGATAGGGACCAGCCGCCACTTCGCCGTACGTTTCCAAAAGAGCGCGCTCTTTTTCGAAACGCAGCTGCACGAGCTTGACGGAAGCGGATCCGATATCCAACCCGACCACGCGCTGGTCATGTTCAAAAAAAGAACGAAGGCGCTCCGGCGCTATCTTTTCAAAAAAAGAAGAAGTTGCCATAATAAAAAGACATATCTTCATTATAGAGAAAGATGAAAATAAACGCCAATATATTCACGCCTCTCCTTGAACTTTTTTTCCCGCGCCGGTGCGCAAGCTGCGGCGCGTTTGATGAGGATCTTTGCATTTCTTGTGCGGCGAAGCTTGAATGCTCTTCTTATTCTTGTATTTTTTGCGGGCGGGAAAATAACGATGGCCGTACATGTTCTCGCTGTGAACCTCATTATTCACTTGACGGTTTTTGCTCCGTGGTTTCCTATCATGATCCTCTCGTGCAAACCGTTATTGCTGCTTTTAAGTACCGCAATCATCGCGGCCTTGCCAACCCCATCGCTTCGCTGATGCGAAATCAAGGAGCACCAGGGGGAGATATGCTCGCGGCCCTTCCGCTCGCCCCGCAGCGGCGTGGCGCGCGCGGATATAATCAAGCGGAATTGCTGGCGCGCGCGCGCGGAAAAATGCCCGACGCCATCATTGATGAGCAGTCGGGCCCGAT
>CAYHZX010000045.1:0-4437 GCA_964361355.1 uncultured Candidatus Saccharibacteria bacterium
GCGCCTAATGATTAATAGCCCTGCACTTTTCGCATTGGTAGTATCTTTTGCCCCACGCAAAAGCGAAATATCGAAACCTTATACCGCCACAATCCCAACAGCCGTCCTCTGGTTTGAAGGTGTGGCAACGGGCCCGCTTAACCAACTTGGGCCTCTCGGTAATAAAGATCGGGTTAATGGGTTTTATGTCGCAAAGTCGCATTTGGCCAAATGTTAATGCCTATTTTTTATTAAAGCGCGCAAAATAGGCATCAATTTCATTCCTCAGCTCAATGCCGACCCTTTCGAAGCAATCTAGTAAATCTTTGTAAGTATTTTTACCACCAAGAAAATCCCAAAACTCGTCTGCAACTTTGAGCTCGTTTTCCAAATCAAGCATCCCTCGCATTGTCCAACGAGTGTATGGTTCTGGTTCGTAGGGATTATAAGGAATTGCAATAAAGGTATTTACATCTGCATTTGGTTTGTTTGCCAAAATTACAGCAACCCATTCGAGAAGGGTACGCTTAAATTCTTTGAAACCACCAGCATTTGGCTTGGCGGTTTTAATATCAAAAAGGAAATATGCACCATCTTTCGATTCAAACATCAGATCAATCTTCGTTGGCTTTACGGTGATCATTTCTCCTGTTTGGCAAACCTTTCTGATTCTTTCGATCTCCTCTTTTTTGTTCGGTGTACTCACTGCCGTAATTAAACCATCAATGATTTTTTGTATTTCTGCTTGTGCCGCGCTACTTATTTGTTCGCCAGCCTTAGCTTGTGCGGTCGCCATTTTGAAATTCTTTTGCGCCAAAGCCAAACCAACCGGCTCGAAAATACTTGATCCGAAATTAGTATTTAGCGAATGGATAAAAGCATATAAAGCAAGACGATCTTTGCCGAGTAGCCGGGTATGGAACGGCATCGATGCGGGCTCGGGTTTGTAGTTTTGAAATTTATTACGCAAACTTGCCTTCAAAACATCCTCAACATTTTTTACTTGTTCTTTAGATAAGGCCATATTATTGATTTTATAAACTATCTACACCTTCGATCTGTGGAATTTGAGCAAAAAAATCGGCTAAGTGGTGCTCGAGTATATTCCTTTCTCGCCCTCGGTAGTCATAAACTCCATCTGCAACACAAGAAGCATGGTAATGCATATCCTTCTTGTCATCATCCGGTTTTTGCGCCCCATAGAAACATTGTCCCTTGTACTTCCCATAATAATTGGCAAAAGAACAGAACCTCCCGTTAAAATTAGGACAGTCAGCTCCACACCGAAATCTACCATCTGGGCCTAAAGCATCTAATAATGTTCCATCGGCGTATTTTTTTATAACCGTATCACAATATAAGATATTTTCTCCACATTTTGGGCATCTATTATGAAGATGATTCGCTAAATCTACACCAAAAGTTGGAATAGATGTTCGTACAGAAAACTCACGACTTTGGCCTTCTTTAGCATATCCCAGCTCAATTCCGAATATTTCCCTATTCCTTTTTAAAAGTAAAAAATCAGGAGGTGCAATTGCCCTTCCATCGCCAAAAAGTCGTTGTATCAATAGTAGCGGGATAACAAGCCCTTTGTTTAGACGTATTAGTTCTAGAAAGACAACAAGTTCCTTAGGAGCTCCTAGCGTCTTAGGCAAAAGAGAATCAACGAAAAGATCAAAACGATTCCAATCCGCTTGCCAAATTACAACGTTGGAATCTTTCAATTCATTTGCAAGTTCCTGATCGCCCTCTTTTTCATACAGAATTGTTGGATCAATTCGCTCCTCAAGTTTCTCGATGTAGTGTTTCCTTATGGCTGGATTTATTGTAATGGTGTCGAAAAGCAAAAGTTGATTTACGCTATAAAGTACTAATTTTGAAAATACTTTAAAATTGTCGCTTGATTTTGCTGCGTAATAATATGCTCGACCAGTAAAAATATATTCAATGACATCCCCGAGAATCATTTGCCTGTTAAGTCCGCCTCGCGACTTACCTCCCGCATATAATTCTCTTGAGATTTCCTTTAGGCTGTCGCCTAACTCACTGATCATTTTTGATTCAATTTGATTATAAAGATGAGATTCGCTTCGAAACACCTCATCTAGACATTGAAGGTGTTTAACTGACAATCCTAATTTATCCAATAATACTTGCATAATCTATGATTTTTTAAGATGAAAAATTATTTCTGAATAAGGATTGCGGTCACGTTCTGTCCTATTCAAGACAGGTCGCTTGAATTGATTTACAATTTTCATTCCTGATTTATTTGCAATTTCAGGGTAGAGATTGTATTTATCGTTTGCTACAAGGAAAACATCATAGCTCTCCTTCAGAAACTTTTTACAGTTATTAAGTACATTGGCAATTCCTTCGACATAGGACCGCCGTGCTTCCAGACCTTGGCCCTTATAGAGTGGGCCAATCTCCAGATCATCTTGGCGCTTAAAACCAAGAAGATCATAGGCGTAAGCGTGTTGCTCGTGGTAGTCTATCTGTCCAACGTATGGCGGCGAACAGAAAACACCGGAAATCTTTTGCTTTTTAAGCAATGTAGCGAACTCTGGATTTTGCTTTTCCACTTTCTCAAAGATATCTACATCTCTCGAATCTCCTGCTATCGCGGAGTAGTGAACGGTCTTACGTAGTTTCTCGAACTCTTTGATACGATTTTGAGTATCGAAAGCATAGCGGTTAAGCATTGTCGTAATTGAGAAAAGTGGCTTACAGATTTTCTTATGCTTATAGCAGTAGTAAGTAGTGAGTTGCGGTTCTTTAAGAGTGGCCAGATCACTATGTGTCGTGGCTCGGCACGATCTAATTGTTCTACTTAAAATAAGAGCTAGGATTTTCCTTGTTTTAACATCCCTTTCCTGTTTAATTGCCTGAAATACATGATCTATCTCTCGGCGAACATTATCCATGAACCAAATATCGAGGAAAGAGTCAGATTTGTCTTGCTTCAATTTGATTGAGTATTTTTTGAGCAATTTCTGATAAACAGGTAAAAAATCTTTTTCTTTTTCAGTGGCAAACCTGCCTTCATTAAAACTTCCCTGATTAATTTTGTATTTGAAGTCATAACCTGGAAAATGTACGCCGTTAAACTTTGCGAGTTCGGCTAAAAGTTCATTCTCAAATTCTTGGATTTTATTATCATGCTCAAATGTATCAAGCGAGGCAAGCATTTTCTTGATTGCTTTCTGCAAATATTCATTGTCATATCGTGTTGCCTTGCAACTTGCGATCATGCAATTAAACTCCGACACATCTATGCCGACCGAATGAATACCCATCTCTAATGACTGAATAATTGTTGTTCCGGACCCAAGAAATGGATCAAGAATAACATCGCCTGGTTTAAAGTAGGCTTCTTTTTTGAAATCGTCCGTGTGTGTATCTATGAAATATTCAACAAGTTGAGGAATATATTTGCCTTTGTAGGGATGGAGTCGGTGCACATGCTTTGTAGTGTCCTTCTCGCGCAGATTATCAAAAGAGAGAGTCCAGTTTAGATCGTTGCCAAGATTCTTTTTCCAACTAATTTCACGTTTACCGTTGTACGATTGATAATATTTTTTAAGATCGTTTAAATCAACAAGTGTAGAGCCGTTTTCTCCATGCTTTTTAACCTTGCCGTATTGGACAAGGTAAGAAATATTTGTTGGCGACACTTCCTTCTCAAGATAAGTTGTTGCCCATTTTGACGCTTCTGGTATAGATACTAAAGACATAAAATTATTTTACCATTTATTAAACCTCTTTTCTTAATACACCCACGACCTTTCCCTGAATTAAGACATTGGTTTCATAAAATGGCTTCATTGTTTTATTTGCTGGTACAAGTTTTATACGATTTTTTTCTCGATATATTTTTTTGAGAGTAACTTCATTTCTGTCCGGCATATAAGCAACTGCTTTCTCGCCATCGTCCACGGTAGGTTGATCGCGAACTATCACAATATCGCCATCCGAAATGCCTTCCTCAATCATACTTACTCCGGAGACTTTCAAAGCATAGTAATCTGCTCCGGGCGGAAGCATGGCACTAGGAACTTCAATCGGTTTTGGGTCCCTTATGGCTTCAATTGGACCACCCGCGGCAATAAGACCCATCAATGGTATCTCCACGATTTGCGACTTATGGTCACGCAATGACTGCATTGAGCGTTTTTTGCCCTTCTCGGTCGTAAGCAGTTTTTTTTCTCGTAAAGAAGAGACGTGTTGGTGGACAGTGGGAATGGAAATATTAAAATACTTCGCAATTTCAGCTAAAGCTGGCGAGTATCCGTTTTCTCTGCGGTACTCTCTAGCGAAGTGGAGTATCTCGGCCTGTCGCTTTGATGGATTTCCTATATTTACGCTTGACTTGTTTTGCATATTTAAAGTATACTACCTAAACATAACCTAAACAAGTCGTATTTATCCACACATGCCAAATTGGTTAAAAAA
>CAYHZX010000046.1:0-2410 GCA_964361355.1 uncultured Candidatus Saccharibacteria bacterium
CGGAATCAGCATTTTTTAACAAGGGAGTAAAACGAAAGGCGGGAGCGGTACCGTTGTTTGCGATGAGTGCGAGCATGCGAGCGATTTGCAAAGGAGTCACTAAAAAATCGCCCTGCCCAATGCTTGCGTGATAGGTATCCCCTAAGCGCCATTCGGGATTTTCCGGATGATACAACGCTTTTTGATCCGGGTCGGGAAGCACTCCTTCTTCCTCGCCGGCAAGCGCGATGTTTGTTTTTGATCCTAATCCAAAACGCGCGAACCATTGCGCAAGTCGGCGTATTCCCAAACCCTCAATATCTTTAAATCCCCCTCCCACGACATAAAAATACACATTGGAAGAAACCGCGATGGCTTGGCGCATATCCACCGGTCCATGCGCTTTCCAATCAAGAAATATGGATTCCTCGCCCGTGCGATAGGGATTCGGCACGCGTAATGCTCCCTCTGAAACAATAATATCGGCAGGGCCTATAACGCGCTCTTCTAAGGCCGCGGCAGCCACGACCGGTTTTATAATAGACCCCGGATGATATCGCCCGGCAATGGCGCGATTAAAAAAAGGCAAAGAAGCATCGGCGCGTAATTTCTCAATTATTTCTGGCGGTCCGCCGCGGCCAAGCGCGTTTGCATTGTAGCCGGGCACGCTCACCAATGAAAGTATCTCGCCGCCTGCGAGATCAAAAATAATAGCGGCTCCCCCCTTAAAACCGCGCTGGGTGATTGATTCTTGCACAATACGATACGCAACACTTTGGAGATCGGCATCAATGGTTAATGACATATTTTCTCCCGCTATCGGTTGGCGCACGGTACCCTCGCTGATGATATCCCCGCGCGCGTTAACCTCCAATGAATGTTCTCCGTCAACCCCGCGCAATGATTTGTCAAATACCGCTTCAAGTCCGATCTTTCCTTTTGCTTCATTTTTCCCCACAAAACCGATAATGTGAGAAAATGGTTCTGGGAAAAAAAGCAAGCGTTCCTCATTAAAAAGATTGGTTCCAAAACGATCAAAAAATACGCCGCGTTTTGGAAGAATGCCAACCGTTTCAAAATGATTTTGCTCGGCGCGCGCTTGCCATTTAGCACCCTCCATAAACATAAGCGCGGCACTTTGCCCAAAAAAAAGAATGCCGACAAATCCCACCACGAGTGTTACAAGAAAAAAAAGAAACGGAGAAAGGGGCTCTTCTATGCGCCCTTCCATGCGCTCTTGCTCAAACTCCCCTAAGTTTTCAGCATCCAAAAGAACTTCCTCAAAAGAAACGTGGGGGAGAGGGTTTTTCTTTTTGAACCACATAGATCAATTTTTAATTATCAATTTACCTTGAATAACGAAATGAGGCTCGGGGTTGCTCCTTCCCGTAGGACCTTTGGCGGCACTACGGTGAAATCCACCACGGTGGAAGGCATACCCGCGCACACACCGCCATCAATAATCATATCGGGCAGGAGCGCAGCACCGTCAAACGCGTCAATAACCCCTTGAACGCTCGTTGCCGGTTTGCTTCCCGATCGATTAGCACTCGTGCCGGTTATTGGCTTGCCAAACGCGCGGATAAGATCCCGCAAAAACCGAAAATCGGGAATACGCATGCCTATCGTAAGCCCTCCGCGGCCGCGTACCAACGGCGAGGCAACCCCTCGCGCATAGAGAATCGCGGTAAGCGCTCCAGGCCAATAATGCTTTAATGTTTCCTCTAGTTTTTTTTCTTCAATAAACGCCGCGTGTTTTGCTCGCTCCATGGTATCTACAAAAATTGGCACAGGCCTTTCTTCCTCTCTTTCTTTTATGTGAAACAAACGTTCTATCGCGGTGTTATTCGTCGCGTCTGCGGCAAGCCCATACACCGTGTCTGTCGGTACTGCGACGATCTTTCCCTCACGCAATGCCCGTGCCGCACGCATGATTATTTCAAAATACCGTTTCTCTTCGAGTATGATGAGGTTATACTTAGTTTTATCGGCGCCCATAAGAAACCAATGATTATTATACCGATGAAAAATTCACTTATCAATAAGGCAACGGCATGTTGTGGGGTTATATGATTAAACGCAATCGCAAGAAGTATTTCTCCCAGAGTGACAATTCCTAAAGCGCTAAACGCCGCCACTGCCCATCCGGCTGTTTCTTTTATGGCAAGGTATTGCTCCAACGATTCAACAAAAAAGGCGACAAGTAAAAATAGCCCGAGGGTCGCGCCAAAAGGAATAAAAGAAAACGCTTCGGCAATAATGCCGCCGCCAAAAGCCGCGAGGCGCCGCCCGCGGAGAGAAAAAAGAGGGGCACATATCGCGAAAAGAATCATCATGGATGAACGCGCACAAAAGAGAGCATTAACGAATTTACGGCGTGGCGCACAAAAATCTCTTTTAATCCTTCGCTTTCGGTGGTTTGCCCGCCTTG
>CAYHZX010000046.1:2510-4403 GCA_964361355.1 uncultured Candidatus Saccharibacteria bacterium
GTTGGCGAGGCGGGTGTGTCTTGCACGGAAATCACATCGCCCACAAACGCGTCGAGCCGCGCGTCGTACCATATTTCATCCCCCACTTCAATGCGAAAACTCGCGGGAACCAACGCGCGCAAAAGCCCGGATCCTAATCCCGTGAGCTCTATGGGCGTGGAAAGTACGGGCAACCAACCGGGAAAACGCTCGCCCGCGTTACTCGCAAGCACGACTTGACTTATATGTAATGATACCTGTTTGACATGCCCCACATATTCATCGTCATGGGCGATCACTCGATCGCCTACGGCGATACCGGCATCTTCTCCCCCTGCTACGAGAAGTACGGAAGCGAATCCATCGAGACGTTTTCCGATCACGGGAATGCCGCTCGACTGTTCTGTCAAAGACATAGAACGCGAAAAAACAGGGCTGTGCTTATTGCGCCAAAAAAATGCGAATCCTTCTAAAAGCAACGCCCGCATGCCTTCACCCGCAAGAGATCCGCCCACAAGGGCGATAAAAAGAAAAATCCAGAATTTTTTCATGATTCAACTTCGCGCACCATGACCCTTCGACAAACTCATGGTCATGGTGCGCGCAAAGGATCGTCATCTTCAATATCGACCAATACTTCGTGAAGTTTTTCAATATCTTCTAAAATAGCGCCCGCCCCCCGTACTACGGCCGTTAACGGATCGTCGGCTACGCGCACCGCGATTTTTGTCTCACGCCCAAGCAAATGATCAAGCCCGCGCAAAAGGGATCCCCCGCCCACCATCACAATGCCGCGATGCATAATATCAGAGATAAGTTCCGGCGGCGTTTTTTCAATAATTTCTTTCACTGATTTTACGAAAAGATTAATGGAGGGCTTGATGGCCGCACGAATATCGGCGTCTCCCACGAGAACCTCGCGCGGAAGACCCGTCACTAAATCACGCCCCCGCATTGTTGCTTCAAGCGGCTGATCTTGGGGGAGTACGGAGCCAATCGCGATTTTTAAATCTTCGGCCGTGCGCTCGCCCAACAACAACTTAAATTCATCGCGCGCGTATCGAATAATATCATGATTTAACCGATCGCCCGCCACGCGCAAATTTTTTGCCACCACGATACCGCCAAGGGAAATGACCGCGATATCGGCCGTACCCCCGCCAATATCAATAATCATGTTTCCTACCGGCTCCTGCACTTCCAAGCGCACACCTATGGCGGCCGCCATGGGTTCTTCGATTAAATATACGTCGCCAGCACCCGCCGAGCGCGCGGCGTCTTTGACCGCCCGACGCTCCACGTCGGTAATGCCTGAAGGAATTCCTATGACCATGCGAGGCCTGAAAAATGAAAACATCTGGCGCCCGATTACTCGCCGGATAAAATACGCCATCATCTCCTCGGTTACTTCAAAATTGGAAATAACACCCTCCACCAAAGGACGCGTTGCTACAATGTGGGCCGGCGTGCGCCCCACCATTCGCTTTGCTTCAGCGCCCACTGCCACAATCTGGCCGGTTTTTTGGTTGATTGCCACCACCGAGGGCTCATTAATTACAATGCCGCGGCCTCGCACATACACCAACGTGTTTGCCGTGCCTAAATCAATGCCGATGTCGCTTGAAAGCCACCGCCGCCATTCTTCCCATTTTCGCATAGTTGTTTTACGTTAGCGAAGTTTTTCAAGCGGCACAAGCGTTGCGTTTATCTGGTTCCTCTGTTTTACTTCCGCGGCGTTTTTGGCAAGAGTACGATCCGAAATAACCACGCGCGTAGGAATCCCGATTAAATCCGCATCGGCAAACTTTTCACCCGCGCTCACATCCTTACGATCATCATAAAGAATTTCTTTCCCCGCCTCTATAAACTTTTGATACAATTTATTTATAATCTGTTTTTTGTCACCCGCCTTGC
>CAYHZX010000047.1:0-4278 GCA_964361355.1 uncultured Candidatus Saccharibacteria bacterium
AGGTTGATTATATAGATTTACGATTCGGCAATCGGGTGTATTATAAGTTTCGTTAAAGAAACACATAACGCTCTCGCCATTTTTTCTATTTTGTAATTTAAAGTTATCTTGATACTTGCAGAGGGGTTTTTATTATGGAAAGATAAAAGATGCGAGTATGAACGATAAGGCAATCAAGAAAGAGATTGAAAATGCGGGCAATAAAGAAGAATTGCGCGTTATTGAATTACGCTATCTTGGCCGCAAGCAAGGCCGGATTACGTTGCGTTTACGCAAGATAAAAGAATTACCGGAAGGTGAGCGTAAAAAAGAAGGTGCTGCGCTTAATCATCTGCGCGGCGAGATTGAAGAAGCGATTGAGAAAAAACGGCATGCATTAAACCAGCGCAGCGAAATCGATTTTTCCGGAAAACATTTTGATATTTCATTGCCTCCGCATCACGCAAAAAACGGCTTGCCTCGATCAAGGGGGCATTTGCATCCCCTAACACTGATGCGCCGCGAGGTGGAAACAATTTTTTCTTCTATGGGTTTTGCGGTCGTGGAGGGGCCGTTGGTAGAGACCGAATACTACAATTTTGACGCGCTCAATTTACCGCCGAACCACCCCGCTCGAGATTTTTGGGATACGTTTTGGCTTCAAGACCCAAAACGCTCCGGTGAAAAATGGAGTGTTCCCAATGAAGGAAGACTAAAGAAAGCACTGCCAACCACCCATTTGCTCTTGCGTACTCATATTAGCCCGATGCAAGTTCGTTTTATGGAAAAAAATAATCCACCTCTTCGGTTTATTTCGCCGGGTAAAGTATTCCGCTACGAAGCAACAGACACTTCTCACGATGTCGAATTTATGTATGTGGAAGGATTGATGGTAGACAAAAATGTTTCTGTCGCACACATGAAATATATTCTTTTTACATTTTTGCAAAAACTTTTTTCAAATAAAAGCATGGAAATGCGTTTACGGCCAAGTTATTTCCCGTTTGTGGAGCCCGGGTTTGAAGTGGATATGCGTTTGGCGGAAAGCAGTAAATGGCTTGAAATTTTGGGAGCCGGCATGGTGCATCAGCAGGTGTTTAAAAACGTCGGCTATATTCCCAAACAATGGCAAGGTTTTGCCTTTGGTATGGGTCTTGATCGCCTCGCGATGCTTAAATATAAGATTCCGGATATCCGGTTGTTTCACGCGCACGATATAAAATTTTTGGAGCAATTTTGATATGAAATTTTCTTATAATTGGCTTAAAGAATTTGTTCCCGATATGCCAAAACCCGAAAAGATCGCGGAACTTTTAACCACGCATTCTTTTGAGGTGGAATCTATGCTCAAACAAGGCAATGACTGGGCGCTTGACATTGATATATTGCCGAATCGCATGGGAGATGCCGCGAGCCATGGAGGGGTGGCAAGAGAGATAGCGGCGATTATAAACGCAAAAATTAAAAATCCCGCTCGAACGACTGTTCAGCCCGTCTGGACGATCCGGTTGGACGGGGCGGGCGGGCAAAAATTAAAAAATAATTTTCATATAACAATAGAAGAGCCGGAATTATGTCCGCAGTATATCGCGGCGGTCATCGGAGGGGTAACAATAAAAGAATCGCCGCAATGGATGCAAAAGCGGCTTCGCGCATGCGGTGTTAAACCCATCAACAACGTGGTGGACACGATGAATTATGTGATGCTTGAGATAGGCCAGCCCTTGCATGTGTTTGATAAGGAAAAAATAGAGGGGGGAGGACTTGTTGTGCGCATGGCAAAAAAAGGTGAGCGAATAGCAACACTTGACGGCGAAGAAAAAATTTTGGGGAATACGCTTGTCATTGCAGACGCGAAAGGGCCTGTGGCGATTGCGGGCATAAAAGGAGGAGAGCGTACGGGAGTGAGCGATAGCACAAAAACAGTGGTGATTGAATCGGCGAATTTTAATCCTCTTTACACGCGGGCAAGCGCGCGCGCGCTCGGTCTGCTTACGGACGCGGCAATTCGTTTTTCTGCCGGCATTGAAGAAGAACGCCAAACGCAAGGCATTGAACGCGCGGTTCAATTGGTTCAACAATTGGCGGGAGGAATGGTAGATGAAGTAATCACGCGGCAAGGAAAGAAACAAACGCCTTCGCACCCGATCCATCTGCGGGTCAACTACGCAAACAGTTTGTTAGGCGCAGAACTGAAAGAAAAAGAGATGCGCGATATACTTACCCGCATTGGCTGCGTGATACGGGCGGGTTTTTTAGCGACTCCCCCCGCATGGCGACACAATGATTTACAGAGCGAGGAGGATCTTATCGAAGAAATCGGACGATTATATGGCTACGATCGCATTGAACCGGCGTCTCCTTTCGTATTTCTTGCTCCCGCGCATACAAACGAGAATCATTTTTTTGAAGAAACCATACGCGATGCGCTTCAAGGCCTCGGCGCGTTTGAATTGAACCATTACGTTTTCTCTCCGCAGGGTGATGTAGCGCTTGCCAACCCCGCAAATAAAGAGACGGGGTTTTTGAAATCGTCGCTTCTTGATGATATGGTGCGCGCCGTTTGCCACAACGCTTGCGTATCTCCTTATTTTGAAATAGGCGCGGTGTTTCATGTAACGAAAAAGGGAGAGGGAGTGGAAGAAACGCTTCATCTGATGATCGGTATGCGTGGCGATTTCTATACCATGAAGGGAATCGTGTGGTCGCTTTTGGAAGGACTTGGGTTTACTGACATGTGGGTGGACGATGTGCTTTCATCGAAAGATAATGAGTGGCCGTTAGCGCCCCGCGAAACAAGGCATCCCGCGCGCTCCGCGTTGATAAAAATGGGAGATGAAACAGCGGGAAGCGTTTTTGAAATCCATCCGGAATATATGCGCAAAAAATTGCTTGAAGGCGGGAACATAGTAATAGGTGAATTGCTGATGCCGTGTTTAGCAGAGCTTTTTTCAGCGGAGAAAGAATATCGGCCTGTCTCACGCTATCCGGCGGTGGAGCGCGATATCGCCGTGCTGGTGCCATGGGAAGAACGCATGGATCGTGTTGAAGAAGTAATCGAAATTGCCGGTGGCGATCTTCTCTCTGACACCGATCTTGTTGATTTTTATGAAGGCGAACAAATTCCGGAAGGCAAAAAAAGTCTCGCATTTCGATGTGTTTTTCAGTCGCCTGATCGCACCCTTCGCGATGAAGAAGTCAACGCCGCGATGAATGCTATTTATAAGGCGGTTACCAAGCGCGGCTGGGAAGTGCGATAAGTATGACATTAGCCATTATTGGTATCATCGCAGGAATTTTGTTAGGCGGGGTTGCGGTATTATTTATATTGCGCGCGCGGGGGAAAAAAGAACCCCACGAGCAAGCGCTACTTTTACTTCACCAGCAAATAAATGATTTGGCAAAAACACTTGATTCCAAGCTTGACATAAAACTTGGGGAATCCACGCGCATGATAGAAACACAGTCCCGTGAGAGTTTAAAAGTTCTTCAAAATGTAGCCGGCGAATTGGGAAAAATGAGCGAATTAAACCGCCAAGTAGTCAGTTTCGCTTCCCAGTTGCAAAATCTTCAGGATATTTTGAAAAATCCCAAACAGCGAGGTATTTTAGGGGAGTTTTATTTGGAAACACTCTTGCATAATGTCCTGCCGCCCGATTCATTCAAAATGCAATATTCTTTTGAGGACGGCACTATCGTGGATGCGATCATTAAAACGCAGGACGGCATTATCCCCGTGGATTCTAAATTTAGTCTGGAAAATTATAATCGCATTCTTGAGGAGAGGGATGCGAAAGAAAAAGAACGGATCGAACGCCTCTTTCGAGAAGACCTCAAAACGCGCATTGATGAGACGGCAAAATATATTAAACAAAAAGAGGGAACACTCGATTTCGCCATTATGTTCATCCCTTCCGAGGCAATTTATTATGATTTGCTGATCAATCAAGTAGGCGCTATTAAGGTTAATACGCGGAGTCTTCTTGATTATGCGTATCGCGATAAACATGTGGTAATTGTCTCGCCTACCACGTTCCATGCGTATCTTATGACTATCATGCAGGTACTTCACGCGTTTAAGATAGAGCAGTCGGCAAAAGAAATAAGAAAAAATGTGGAGGAACTGCGCAGGCATTTGTTAAGCCACGAAAGTTATCTTCAGAAGATGGGCAGTCAGATCGGGACGGTGGTGAATACCTATAACGCGGGACACAAAGAGTTTAAAAAAATTGATAAGGATGTCTATCGAATTGTCGGGGATACTATCGGCGTAGATCCTCTTGCTCTTGCAAAACCAGA
>CAYHZX010000048.1:0-4186 GCA_964361355.1 uncultured Candidatus Saccharibacteria bacterium
TTCGCGAGCGTTTGAGCGCCGGAGACAAGCTTTGTGGTAGTCAACTCAAGCCGTGCGATGGTCGGCACCGAGCGGAAGGTAGCCACCTGTGCCAAGTTCGCGTCGCTGTTTTCCGGCCGGTCGTTACCCGCGCCCGTACCCGTGTACACCACACTTCCTGATGATACTCCTTTCGCAGAATTCTGCGTGCGCGTGGTGGCGTCAAAGCCGATACCCAAAACTTCTCCCGCGGCACCCGAAAGACCGGTGCCAATGCCTGCCAAGTCAGCCTTGATGGTCATGCGACGATTTCCGTCTTTAGGAATCACGAAATTCTTAGTACCAGTCCGCAAATCAAAGTCTTCTACATAGTTGGTAAACTGTGGCGACGCTTTGCTGATAAGAAGTATTCCATCTTCGTCATAAAGGTAAATATTGCTGTAGCTTGATCCTGAAGAAGAACCGGTTTCATCCAATTGCAAGCGCATATTGGTGAGTGTGAATGCCTCCGTGGTGGAAGTGAATCGCAACACGTTAAGTGTTACACCGGCTCCTCCTGCAGCCACCCATTTCTCGGAAGGCGCTGAAGAGTCGAGTACCACAGTCCATCCGCCACCGGTCTGCACAGTCATGGTAGCGCCTGCGGTCGTATTGACCGTTTCGGTAATAGAAGCGCCTGATTTCACGCCGGTAACCGAGTAGTCCGCGTTCGTCACATTAGAGGAGTAGTCAAAGATTACGGTCGCGCCCGATGTCGCGGTGGAAGAAACATTTCCAAAGAGACTATATACCTTGGAAGTTCCTTTCGGCACGACGACATTCTTGTCAAACGTAAAGGTCAATTCACGCGCACCGCCGGATGCCGGATCCACTTTATTAGAACCGGTGTTGTAACAGACGGTCGTGCTTCCTTGGTCGCAGAGTTGCAATTGCGAGTAGAGCTGTCCGGAGCTTCCGGTTACGGTTTGCTGAATCGTGCCGGAGGTAATCCGAATGTCTTCACCGGATGAATTGGCGTTAAAGACGAAACGCCCGATTTCTACGCCGGTAGCGCCCGCAATCACATTTTGCGCGGCAAGCGAAGTGGCCGCGTCAACCGTAAGCGATCCCGCCTGCACCGTCATGGTCTGGGCGGTAATGCTTGTTGCCGGAGTCGGGGTAACCGAGTTGCCGGTTGTCTGACCCGTTACGCTGGTAACCGCGGTTGAGGGCGTAAATGATAGTTGTATCGTGTCATCGTTGCGCCAGAATTCGTTTAAGTCGGCCTTAACCGTAAGCACGTTCATACCCACCGGCAAGGTTACGGAATCCGTCAAGGTTACTGCCTTTGCTTTCACGTCTTTTGGTCCGGCAATCGCGGTACCGCTTGCGTTGTATACGGTCAGGTTTGTCGGCTCTTTCTTGCTGGCATGAGCAGTACCGGTGGTCGTCGTAAGAGTAATCGCCCATGACGTAAAGGTGATAGGTTCGCCTTTCACATCAAAGACGAAGGCGCCCATCAGCTGCTGGCTTCCTCCCGATGCAATGTTACCAGAGGCGGTGTTAGCGTCTTTTGATATGCTCACCGATCCTGCGCCCACCGTGAATTGATAGGCATCAAAGCGCGGCTCAATGCTCTGGAATTCGCCATCATCACAAGAGGTGCTTCCTGAACAATTGGTTCCGTTGGTCGCGGTTGGCGTAATGCCGTACTTGTAGGTTTTTCCTTCAAAGGCCGCGTCCGTGTATTTATACAGGTCAAAATCAATCGTGCGGTTTGTTCCGGAGAGAACATCTCCCTGAATATAAATCTCTTTGTTGCCTCCTTTGGTGATCGTCAATCCATCGCCAAGATTCGCGCTGAAGTATTTGCCGTCTGTTGATACGGTGGCGTTATAGCAATCGCCGCCGTCAACGCAAAGTTTGATATTTTCAAGATCGGTTTTCGCCGCGGAACCGGATTGGTTCCACTTGATGGATTTCCAAACCACCTCTTCCGCTGATCCCGCGGTCGCTTTCAACGAGGCATAAATGAAGTCTTTTGTGCCCACGTCTTTCGTAGCGCCCGCGCCCGGATCACGATTTCCTCTCGTAAAGGTAATAGATCCAAGGGTAAGGGTTGCGTTGACCGTGTGGCTTGTTCCGGTAATAGGAAGCGTGCCGTTTACTTGCGCGTCCGTATTAACGGCCACCAACGCGACATAGGCAACTTGGCCCGCGTAGCTTGCGAGGGAAGAGCCCATGTTCGCGCCAAGATACATGGTGCGGCTTTGGCCCGCCTTTACCGTGAATGGCTCGTTGAGAACCACTTGATGGTTGGAGTTGAGCGTTTTATCAAGACCAACGCGGTTCATGTTTTCGTCTAAGAGCACAATCGCGGAGAATGCCGCGTCTTGCGCAAGGCCGGTGCGTTCTGCGGTAAGGGACTTCACTTCTACGTCTCCGTCAGAGGAGGCGGTGAAGACTACGGTCGTGAACGGAAGATTGCTTGCGCTCTGCGGCGCTAATCGCGCGTCCGGATGTTTGCCTGCCGCTACGGTAAGACCGGTTCCCATTGCCGCGGGAGGAGGGGGTGTTCCGGGTGGCGGAGGTGTGGCGGGTGGCGTTACCACGCCGCCTGCCGCGCAAAGTTCATTTGCTTTCGCGCGAGAAGCAGCACCCCAGTATCCTGACCCCGCAGTCAATCCAAGCGGTGTTAAAATGCTTGACGCGTATTTGTCTTGGAATTTCATAACAGCCGCTTTGGTTAATCCCCCAAAGTACCCTGTTACTAATCCTTCCGGATAGATGCCGGATCCCTGCGCTTTCAAAAATGTTTGAAGATCGCGCACGTTATCGCTGGTCTGACCCATCTTAAGATTTACCGCAAACGACCCCGAGGTCGGACATCCCGCAGCGCCTCCGCCGCTTGGTGTGCCAAGAAGGGTGGTGAGTTGGGATTGGAGTAGGAGAATTTGCGCTTGCAAGGTTTCAATCGTGTGAGCAGTTGTGTGATCTGCCACTGCGGCAATCGGCACTAACGCGCTCGCTCCTGCCAGCCACAACGTCGTCGTTGCGCTTAAGAATACGGACAGCGTTCGTTTGCCTGTGTTCTTTAATAATCGTTTACTCATAAAAGATTTTATTAATGATTAATGACTAGTTCGCCTTTTTTGATAAGTTAAGATAATAAGATAATAATTCGACTTTTAAATTTTCAACGTTCATTCATCTCATCCGCGGACTGTATTGCAACCTCGCTATTGATTATCGCGCATTGCGGAAAGATACGCAATAGTGAAGCCACAAAAGAGCTTAATGCCATTATAGTAAAAAGAGGAGATCCCTCGCAACCCTCCGGTTACGTCAATCTTTTTCACATTCCTGCCTTTTTTTTCTTTTTCGGCTTGTTTTTTACCATAACATAATCATAGCATAACGCGTATGTAATTGTCTATGCGACATCTAAAACGACATAAACGACAGTAAAATAATATAAAAAATCCAATAAAATAAGCATTTATAGATGCTTAAACGACATATAAACGACATCTAAACGACACCATACTTACGCCAACGGCGCGCGCCGCTTGTTTTGACTCTCCCTCGTTCAATCAATGCCGTAAGATCCCGCTGAAGCGTGCGCTGATTAACGCTACCCTTGAAAATTTCTAGAAGTTCTTGCATAGTAATGCCTTTCTCTTTTTGGATGATATAAGAAAAAATGCGTTTACGCCGCTCTTCCGTGCTTAATTCTTCTTCTTGCAAATCCTGTATAACCTCTCGCTCGCTCGGGACAAACCCTGTTTCGCCCCCGCTTCGCTCTTCGAGCTCCGCAGGGCGAGCAAGGTTCTGTTGGGCGAGCAAGCTACCGGGCAAATCAATTTCCACGGGAGCAGCGGCTTGTTGAGAGGCCGCTGCCTCTTGAAGAAACGAACGATATTCGCGGGAGAGCACATCAAAATTAATCTGGGAAATAAAAGTGTTGTGCGAAGCAAATTCCAAAAGATCAAGTAGATGATTAATCGCCACGACAAACTCCTCGCGCTTTTTCATGCGCGAAGCAAGGAAAAGCGAAGGAGAATCTTCCGCAAAAAGTGTGAGCGCTTCCATCGCTTTTTTCCGCGCCATCCATTTTACCGGCTCTTGATCCGGGAGCAAATCGGTTACGCGATAAAGCGCCTCATTGATACGCAAAAAATGCTTCTGCGCTTTTTTCTCGTCCATACCCGATAGTATACCACCACTC
>CAYHZX010000049.1:0-4185 GCA_964361355.1 uncultured Candidatus Saccharibacteria bacterium
CCTATTTTAAACTCGTTGCCTTTGTGGGCTCATTTAAATCTTCATAAAAAATTGTATAAAAAAAAGACATTTATTGTTGGTTCTCCTGTTCCGCTTCCTTTAAAATTGATTTGAGATTTGTCTCACTCAAATTTTTCAGCGAAATCGCGGAGATTCTAAATTGTGTTCCACAAAGTCTTCCAAGTGCAACAGACGAACCCTTGAAATTTAGTGTGGGGACTTTTGAATTCTTGGCAGTCTCCAGTATTTTTTGTAATATGTTTTGCGGAACAGATTCTGACAGTATTATTAGCTTGGAATTTTTCAAAGAACCAATTACTTCTTTAGCACCAAATGAATATTTGTTGTCCTCCATGGCGTCTTTGATCACTTTTTCTAAAAGTTTAGCCATCCTCTGCCACCTTCATGTAAAGATCCACAGTTCCTGTTCCAACTGGTATGTTTCCACCAACTATGACATTTTCTGTTACACCCTTTAGTCGTTCGACCTCCCCTGTTAACGCAGCTTCTGCAATTGTTGGAACTGTAATCTCAAAGGCTGCCCTTGCAAGTACGCTAGTCTTTGTACCAGCAATTCCATGTCTACCAATTTGTTGCATGTATCCTCGCGAACACATTAAATCAGAAACAAGCATAATATATCTAATATCAACTTCAAGGCCCTGATCTTCAAGCGTGGAACTAAGTTCATTTATCAATGCGTTTCGTGCAGCTTCGATTCCAAGTGTATTTGCTATTTCAAAGACGTTGTTTGTACGTATGTTTCTCTTGTCAATTCCTTCAATTTCCAAAACTTTTGCAATGTTAGAACCTGATGTCTGTATAACCCATTCATCGTCTTGTTGTACAATGGTGACCCTTTCTACATCAGCCACACCCTTTACTTTTGTTGTAAGAACTTTGTTTCTGAGAGCAAGTATTGTCTGTGCGTCAGATTCTTCGGCAAGAGTAAGAGTGATGGAGTTTCCGCTCGTTTCAATTTCAAATTTCTTTTTTGATGATTGTAATGCTTCTTCGATATCGACTATTGTACATGCTCTTTCCTTTAACTTACCAGGATTTAGGTTCAGCTTTATCTTTGTGGAGTAATCAGTCTCCGTACTAGATATAAGTGCACTAATTTTTGTATGCAAAATTTCGCGAGCAACTTTAATTGCTTTTTCTTTTGATTTTTTGTAACTTTCTTCTAGATATATGTCCATTGTTGGGGTTACTGGTTTTTTGCGTGCATCAACAAGCTCAATTAATCTTGGAAGGCCAAGGGTTACGTTTCTTTCTCTGATTCCCGCAAAGTGAAATGTTCTCAGAGTCATCTGTGTTCCAGGCTCACCGATGGATTGCGCAGTTACTATTCCTACTGCCTGTCCTGGTTCAACTTTAGCTTTTTCATACAACTCTAAGGCCTTCTTGCAAACTTTCTCTACTCCTTCTTTACTTAGTTTTGATTCAAGTAATGCTTCTTGAACTGTCTTTATCAATTTTGGATTGAATGTTTTGGTGTATTTTTTGGCAAGTTCAACAATATCATCCTTTGTTGCTTTTTTACCTGAATCAATAATTGTTTCAGACTCGATCAATCTTTCTATTCTAAAAGCTTCTCCGTGGTCACTTTTTGCAACATCGATTCCATCCTCCCCATACAAGAATTGTATTATATGTCCGTGTGGATCTCGGACAGTTTCATCATATTCTAGTTTAAGATGCTCGAGTGCGTTGATCAACCGTCGTTGCATGTAACCACTTTGTTGTGTTCTAACTGCAGTATCTACAAGTCCTTCACGACCTCCCATAGCATGGAAAAAGAATTCCAAAGTAGAAAGACCGTCTCGATAATTTGATTTTACAAAACCTTTTGCGTCTGGATTTGTGTCATTTTCTTTGAAGTGTGGCAAAGCCCTATTGTTATATCCTTTTTGTATTCTTCTTCCTCTGATTGACTGTTGACCCAAGGCTCCTGCCATCTGTCCTATGTTTAAGGAGGACCCTCTTGCTCCAGTTGTTGCCATTATCCTTCCAGAGTTAGTTTCATCAAAAGACTTGTCTGCCATGCTACCGGCCTTATCTCTTGCTTTTGAGAGCTCGTTTACAATATATGCTTCTAAGGCCTCTTCCGCAGAAAGTCCTCTACTTAGCTGTAATGTACCTTTCTTTGCTTGAGATATTAGATCGTAAACCTTGTCATATGTTTCTTGTATTCCACCAAGTATGTTTTCTCTTGTTTTTTGTGATAGCTCAAGATCAGAGTATCCGTAGCTGAATCCGTAATGTGTGATAAATTGCTTTAGCATTATTAGAATAGAGTTAAGAAATTTAGTTGCAACATCATTTCCGTAATCCTTTGTTATTCTGTGCAGCACACTATCTGGTTCTTCTGCTCCTATGGATGACTTGTCTATTACACCACTAATTAGCTGACCGTTTTTAATCACAACATCTTTTGTTGGACCCTTTGTTCCTTTGGACCACTTTGACGTTATAACATAATTGAAATCTTTTGGTAAGAAAAGTGAGAAGAGTTGTTTGCCGGTATACAACCAGCCGCTTTTGTTTTTAATTGAAGGCTCTGGAAAAGCTCCTTCATACCCACCAATCATTGCCAGATTTGCAAATTCTTGTTTGGTAAGCGTTGTTCCATCCTTTGTCAGCAGATATGCTCCAGTGATAAAATCACGTAATGCGCCGATAATCGGGCCACCGTATCTTGGAGAAATTAATTGATCTTGTACACGCATCAAAAGAATTGCTTCTGCTCTAGCTTCTTCGCTTTGTGGTACATGCAGATTCATTTCATCGCCATCAAAGTCAGCATTGTATGGTGGACATACTGATGGGTGTAATCTGAAAGTCTTGTTTGGCAAGACCTTGACATAGTGACCCATGATTGACATTTGGTGCAACGAAGGTTGTCTGTTGAACATTACAATATCACCATCTGAAAGATGTCTTTCTATTAGATAGCCAATTTCGATGTTGTTTGCTATTGCTTCTCTATCTTCTACAAAGTCAAGTCGAATCTTAACTCCATCAGGTCTTACTATATAATTTGCGCCTGGAAACTTGTTTGGGCCATTGATTACAAGCTTCTTTAATCTTTCAATGTTCCACTCTGTAACAACTTCAGGAATGGTGAGTTTAATTGCAACAGATTCTGGAACTCCAACTTCAGATATGTCAAGATTTGGATCTGGAGAAATCACAGTTCTACTGGAAAAGTCTACTCTTTTTCCAGAGAGGGAACCTCTGAACCGTCCTTCTTTTCCTTTCAGCCTTTGTGTTAGGGTTTTTAATGGTCTGCCTGATCTATGGTGAGCTTGTGGAATTCCAGAAACTTCGTTATCAAAGTATGTTGTTGTGTGGTATTGTAGTAAATCAACAAGATCTTGTACAATAAGTGGAGGAGTTCCAGCTTCTTTACTTTCTTTCAGTCTCTGGTTTACTCTTATAATGTCTACAAGCTTGTGTGTTAGGTCATCTTCTGATCTTATTCCGGTTTCCAAAATTATGGATGGTCTTACGGTTACGGGTGGAACGGGCAAAACTTGTAATACAAACCATTCTGGTCTTGCGGTAGCGGGATCATATCCCAAAAGTTTCAAGTCATCATCAATCATGTGAGAAAATCTTTCTCTTATTGTAATTGGAAGCAATCTATTTTCGCCAAGCTCTGTCTTTTCAATAAAGATGGTTGGTTTTGTAAATATTAGATCATACTGAGATTTGCCACAGTGGGGGCAGGTTTTTTCTTTTTTTGCTTTTTCTATGATTTCTTCAGGAATGTGCTTTACTGATATTACGGTGTATGCGGCTTCTTTGCTTAACACCTTATGGTATCGGTCAAGTTCTTCTTGTGAAATTTTTAGTCTAGAACACGAACGGCATGTTGTCAATAGAAGTTTGTATATGTTATCGATAAATGCAATATGTAAAACCGGCTCGGCAAGCTCTATGTGCCCAAAGTGGCCTGGACATCTTGCAGCAGTGTTACCACATGTTACACATTTTTGGCCTGGTTCCAAAGTGCCCAGTCTTCCATCCATCAGCCCTCCTTGTACAGACATGCCATCTTCATCATAGGTTTCTGGTGCTGTAATTTCTGCAACAGAATATTTTCGAATTTCAGTTGGGGACCAAACTGAAAATCTAATTCCATCAATTACCTTTATTGTTTCGAGTGACATTATACTC
>CAYHZX010000050.1:0-4124 GCA_964361355.1 uncultured Candidatus Saccharibacteria bacterium
TCTATTATACATCAAATGTATAAATACGAAATGCCTCATCACCCATCGGATCGCCCGTTCCCGAAGCGTCAATTTTTTACGCCAGATGATTGGCGATTAAGGCAGATTGAATGACTTGAGGGGAAGGAGTGACATCGCGTGGCAAAAAACCAAGCAAAGCGAGCACGCGAGCTTGAAACATCGCCATATCTTCTTTGCGCCCTGCCCGCTCGTGCCTCGCAGCAGCAGGCGGGTCCAAAAGCCAATTGAGCAAAAATTGCCAAAGCTCTCCTTCCGCCGCGTGTTCACCGGCAACCATATCAAGAAATTGACACGCGCGAGCGTTAAGCATGATATCCGAGCGGGAGAGTATTTCCGCGTCCACCAAATGATAGGATTCTTTTCCTTCCACAAAGGCGATGCGCAACAAGGCGCCGGGTACGATATGCCCGCGCAATTTTGACTTCATAAAACGAACGCCGCGCGCGAATGTTTTTATTTTGCCAAAATCTTTCGTGTAGAACGTTATCACGCGATCCGCTTCGCGCTCATCGCGCACGGCAAGCACAATGGCGGGGGTTTGATAAAATATGTTCATTAAAGTAATGGAATTTGAATTACGAAAAATGGCTCGGCATTATATTTTTCTTTTTTCTTTATCCCCGTTCCACCCCGCTGTGGCGGGGTCTCACAGGGAGCCCTACAAAAAAAGAAAAACACAACGCCTTTGCCATTTTTGCTATTTCGTAATTCAAAGCATAAAATTTGTTTTCGTTTCTTTCGTAAGCATTTCTTTTTTGCGTTTCGCCGTCTCCGCGAGTTCGGCGGGGATTTCTATTTTAAGCGAGGATTGCTCGCCCGATTTCAATCCCGCTTTTTTACGCGCGTCTTGAATGAGCCGAATCAATGCGCGCACCTCTCCTTCTTCTTTCAATTGCGGCGTTATGGTGGCATCCAACCAAATTTCATCGTCTCTATCATTACAAAACTCTACTTCTTTTACATTAACTTCATCTTTTATAATATTAATAAATTCTTGCTTAGGCGGAGTTCTCCTGAAAACAGATCTACTATCGAGAGAAATTTTCAATTTTTTGAGAGGTTGTCGTACGGTAATACCGAATTTTGCTCTCTCTTCGAGCGCTAAAGAAACGAGTCTTCGTATGCTATCCATATCGCTTATTAGTTTCAAATCATCCTTTGTCGTACGCCTCTCTGTCTCTGGAAAATCTTCGAGATGAACGCTTTTCTTTTTACCTCCAACTCCCTGATATACGGCCTCAGCAAGAAAGGGGACAAAAGGCGCGAAAAGCTTTGTGGTTTCCCTCAACACAAATTCCAATACGTGCGCGGCTTCTTTTGCCATTTTGTCTCCTTTCTTGAACCGATCGCGGGAACGACGAATATACCATCGTGAAATATCTTCGCTTATAAAAGCCTCGAGCATGCGTGCTGCCGTTACAACTGAATATTCTTCAAGATAACTAATAAGTGTGGACTTTAACATGTTCAACTTCGCAAGTATCCACCGATCAAGTACATTCAATTTTGAGTTTTGAATTTTGAGTTTTGAGTTTTTATCTGCATACATCTTCCAAAAAAGAAATGAGTTCCAAAAAAGAGCGAGTGCGTTGCGGCTTTTTGCGATACCTTTTTCCGAAAATAACTTCGGATCCCATGGCTGATTGATCGTAAAAAAATACCAGCGAGCGGCATCGGCGCCATAACGATCCATAAGCGGCATTGGTTCTACGATATTGCCGCGCGACTTGGACATTTTCTTGCCCTTTTCATCAAGTACTAATTCAAGCGTTAATACATTTTTATAGGGCGCTTTTTTGCCAAGCAAGGTTGCCACGGCAAGGAGTGTGTAGAACCATCCGCGTGTCTGATCAATCGCCTCCCCGATAAAATCAGCGGGGTAGTCAACGCCGGCGGCAAATGGCATCGCCCCCGAATCAAACCACACATCGGCCACCTCTTTAATACGCCTCGCTTCCGCGCCGCAGCGTGAACATTTCAAACTAATCTCATCAACATGGGGCCTGTGCAAATCAAGTTCGCCGCGAGACAAACTATATGGCCAATTGTGGAGCATAATCTTTTTTGCCTCGCCGGTCTTTGGATACCACCGCGCGTGATATTTTTTTTCCTCAACGCCTTCCAAAGCGGCATTTAACGCCCATAGGGGATCGCCGTGCGATATCAAAAGAATCGTTTTGTCAGGATATTTTTTAAGAATATTTTGCAGAGCGTTCATCATTCGGATACGCACATCCCGTAAACTTTCTCCGCCCGGAAACGGTTCTTCAAAACGTCGCGCAAATGGCAAAAGATGATCCGTTTCTTCCAACGTTTTTCCGTGATAGTCACCCACATTATAATCATAAAGATTGTCCCCTACTTCAAGCGAAACATGGAGTATCTCCGCAACAAGAGCTACGGTTTCTTTGGCGCGCGTAAGAGGAGAGTGGATAATAAGATCGATGCCTGATTTTTTTAGTTTCTTCGCTGATTGCGCGACCTGTTTTCTCCCGCGCTCCGTGAGATGATTGCCCACGTCATGTTCGGGTATGGCCGGCCCCGTCGTGCCGTTTACATTATGATCCGCCTCGCCATGGCGCATCACAAAAACAGTTCGTAACGCGTGAAAAGATTTTTTATCAAGATCGGCGAGCGAGCCGATTATTTCGTGATGGCGGCACGACCGACATTCCCAAATAGGAAGCGGCAGCCCCCAATAACGTTCGCGTGAAATTGCCCAATCTTTAACCTCGCGCAGCCATTCACCAAATCGGCCTTCCTTAAGATAAGGAGGAAACCAGTTAATCTTTTGGTTGTTGGCGATCAATTGCGCGCGCAGTTTCGTCATGGCGATCCACCATCCATAGCGCGCATAATAAAGAAGAGGTGAATCGCATCGCCAACAGAACGGATAATCGTGTTCGTAAGACTCCACATTAAAAATGCGATTACCTTTTCCTTTAAGAAAGTCGAGGATTTGTTTTTCTGTTTCCAAATCTTTTACATATTTCCCTGCAAAATTATACGTAAGCGTTTTAATGAACTTCCCTGTTTCGTCAACGGTATGAAACGTCGGAAGTCCTACTTTTTTCCCAAGTTTATAATCATCTTCACCGTACATGACGGCCGTATGCACAATGCCTGTTCCCTGCTCTGTATTTACAAAATCAGCAGCATAAATTTTATAAACCTTCTCTGATTTTTTAAATTCTTGTATTTCGAAAAGTGGTTTATAGGTGTAATCCCTATGTACCAAATCCTCACCTCTTAGTTCTTCTATAATTTCGTAATTACCTAATACATCAACACACTCTTTCGCTATTACGAATATATCTGCGCTTTTTTTATCCTTTGCAAACACATAAACAATGTCTTTGCCTACTGCCAACGCCACATTGCCTGGCAACGTCCATGGTGTTGTCGTCCACGCGAGCATATACGTAGGGCCGGAGAGAGGGTGGCGCGGTGTACTTTGAAGCTCAAATTTTACGGTAATCGCTTTATCCGTCACTTTTTTATATCCCAGCGCCAACTCATGCGAAGAGAGCGCAGTCCCGCACCGCGTGCACCACGGCAGCACCTTAAAATCGTCGTACAGCAATTTTTTCTGCCAGATTATTTTCAAAATCCCCCAAAGTTTCTCCATATAGGCATTCTCCATCGTCACGTACGCGTTCTTAAAATCAAGCCAATAGCCCATGCGCCGCGTGAAATCCTCCCATTCTTTTTTGTAGGCAAACACATCCTTGCGCGCTTCTTCCACAAATCGTTCAATGCCGACCTTCTCTTCAATCTCGCGTTTGGTTTTAATGCCGAGTTTTTTTTCTACCGACATTTCAGTGGGAAGCCCGTGCGTATCCCACCCGGCTTTGCGGGGCACAAAAAAACCGCGCATGGTTTTGTAACGCGCCACTAAATCTTTGAACGCCCGCGCCTCCAGATGATGAATGCCCGGAAGGCCGTTCGCGTACGGCGGGCCTTCGTAGAAAACAAATTTTTTCTTCCCCTTGCGCTGCGCTAAGCTTTTCTCGAAAATCTTCTCACGCGCCCAAAACGCCAGTATTTCTTTTTCTTTATGAGAATCCATGCCTGTATCTTACCGAACTCCCACAAACTTGCAA
>CAYHZX010000051.1:0-4033 GCA_964361355.1 uncultured Candidatus Saccharibacteria bacterium
GCCGAACCTGCGGAAGGTTGAAAAATTGATACATCAACCTTCCGCAAGGCGGAAACCGGCAAACCGGCAGCTCTCGCTCCCTCGTGAACGCTCCGCTACTCGGTCGCGGGTTCTGTTTTGCCCTTCGGGTTCCCTCGCGGAACTTCAAACAACTGCGCTTCGCTTGCTCGTTCCGCTCGGCAAAATACCCTCTTTTGCCTTTTCACTATCAAGGTACCCCCGAGCAAGTCGGTTAACCTTGATGGTGAAATTTCCGCCTTTGATTCCACCCGCCGAAAACCGCTCCCTTGAAAAAACTCGCTTGACGAAAATCGCGCCCGAAACCGCTAACGCTATCACGCCACGCTTACGCGGCGCGTGATTTTCTGGCTTGATTTTCTGCTCTTTTTTCGCGGTCGCTTTCCTCAAAAATCTTTTCTCTCCGAGTAAAGTTTTTTCAGGAATTTTTCCGGCGTTATGGCGTCCGAACCCTTACCGCCTTTTGAAAACACCCCACAATATAATTGTGTGGCATTTTCAAAACTCACTCCGATAAATCGGAGAGAGCAAGGGCGGCCGTGGTTTCGTCCGCCATCTTATACCCCCACCCACCGCCCTTGTGCTGTTGCGCATTTCCGTAAATTTGTTATATTTTAAATACAACTGAATAGTAAAGACGACCTAAACTTTGCGGATTTTACCGCGAGCACGGTCGCAAAGTCCCTTCGCAGATACTGAACCCCGCGTTCAGCAACTCTGCGAAGGGTCATATTCCGAAAGGGGTATGGGGCCGCAAGGCCTAGCTGGCGCGGGGCTTTGTGTTATATCGCGTAGCTATAAAAAATATGAGCAAGAAGAAACTTATTTTAATAATCGCTATCACGCTTGTTTTACTTTCTGGCCTAACTTGGCTGTTTTTCTATGCCATTGAGCCGTTGCCGGTTTTGGTTAAGTTTAAGGAAAATGTTAGTGAACAAGAAGCGGCCGCTATTATTGAGAAATACGAAAAAGGCATTAGCCAGCGCGAACACATAGAATACGATAATCCGTTCTTTAGCTTGGCATACCCGTTTAGCAAGACGCATATTATTGAATTTGAAGTAGGAAGAATCAATGCGGAACTAACGGCACGAAGAATCAGAGAAGAAAGTGTGGTAGAAACAGTGCGCGTGTTCAGCCGATCTTACGAAGAAGCAAGGTCTTATAAGGTATTATACGAATCACTAAATCCCGCTCTTAACGAGCAATAGAAAAACCTTTATTTAATTTATGTCTAACCTAAACCAAAACGGATTCTCTTTTTTGCGACTTCTGCCAAACGGCATTCTTGTATTACTTTTATTCGCGGCGTTTCTAACTTTCGTAAACCCTGTTTATACCAACGCTGGGGCTTTTCAAGACACAGACCAAGTTTTCAAAGATATTTCTGACGGTAAACTTAACACCGGTGCTCAAGAGTGGATTAAGAAAAGTAATAGCGAAGAAGATTATGAATGGATGAAAGAATACTTTGGAGAAGATAATGCGAATAAATTTTATAACAATGAATATATCCAGTCGGGAAAAGCCGGCTCTCCGGTTATAAACGACCTGCTTGGTACTGGAGTTGATGTAGTAGTTGGGACGTATGGCGGTCTCGGCGGCAACACCCCGTCTTTGGGAGAAGTTATTGAGCTTTCGTGGTGGCAGAAAGCGGCTTTGGGAATAAAAGATATTTACGGAGCGGTCAAAAATATCTTTAGAGCGTTTGGGCCAAGTAATAAGGAAGTGAAGGAAGCAACACCCGGCCAAATCGGCGATGCGATAGATCGCGACGAAAAAAAATGTAAAATAACCATCAACCTTTCCGGCATATCGTTTGAAATGAAAGAAGGCAACGAGCCGAATCAACGACCCACCGGGTTTACCAAATCCCACCTGTCGGCGGCGGTCATTAAGAAAAATGACCTCGGGCCATACTATATTGAGCTTGCTTTCACGAGCGAAGGCAAACGGCTATTCTCCGAAATCACCGACAGAATATCGCGGAGCGGCGGCACAATCTCGCTTTACATCAATGGTTCTTTGATAAGCTCGCCACGTGTTGCGGACAAGATAGTTGCAAACACTTTACTGGTTGGCGGAGAACCGTATACCAAAATTGAACAAATCATCGGTAAACAAAACATCAATAATCCCTGTCCGGAAAAAGACCAGTCTACTACCACTCAACAAAACACTCAAACCTCCCAACAGCCACAAGCGCAACAAGGAAAAATTACCGCGTTGGTTATTAGCCCCGACGGACAACCCATTTATCAAGCGAAATTTTGGCTCGTTGATTCTCGGGGCAAACTGGTTGAAAAATCCGCCGGTGGTGTTGCTTATGATGCTATCAGGTATACGATACAGACGGGCAATTTAGAGACGCTTACTGTTCCTAACGGGCAATATACGCTTAACATTGATTGCGCGGCGAACTGTATGTTCGGGGATAAATTTGCTCAAAGTGTGGTCAACGATATATACGCCAAATGGTCAAAAACTTTACCAGTAGAAGTGAGGGGGTCGGACATTTGGCTTGATAAAATTGTTCTTGATAGAGAAAAATAAAAGGTCGCTTTAATCATTAACTAAACTAAAAAATATGCTCAACAATAAATTTATATCCATCGGAGTTATGGCTGTCATAATTCTCGCTGTTATTTATCTCGGCAATATGGCGATGAGAACAACACCGGAAGGTGGCGCATTAGGGAAAACGCAATATAAAGTCGTTCCTCAATGGGACGCGGCTGATACTCAAGGGAAAAATATAGACCTTTTGCAGGCAAAAGAGATTCAGTTGAATAAGTTTGCTGATGAAGGATGGGAATTGGTAGGTCTTTTTGATAACGGTGACGGATTCATCCTTAAAAAATAATCGGCTTGAGGTCTAACAATTAAAAGAATAAAATATGATTATGAAAAAAATTACTTTCTTATCGGTTGCCCTTGCTATCGCTTTGGCAACCGGCAACTTTGTTGCCGTAGCTGAAATAAACCCGCTTGCGGGTAAAGTAATCGCGCTTGACGCCGGACACGGCAACGGCGAGACGGGTGCGGTAAACGAAAGAGTGCTGAAATCTGACGGAACGCCTGTAACGGAAGCGGAGGTAAACTGGGATGTAGTCCAAGCGTTAAAAACTAAGCTGGAAATTCCCAACGGCGCGTATGTGGTAGTCGCCGAGCGTTTCTCAACGCGGCGGGACAGAGTGAACGACGCGGTGGCGAAGTGCGCCGCGCTTGATGTAACCGGCGATGGCGTGGCCGACAACAAGAAATGCGATGTGCTGATGTCCGTTCATCACAACGGAAGCACCGACCCAACGCACGACGGCACGCTTACCATCTACACCCAAAAATCGGACAAGCCGCTTGCGCAATCACTCCTTAACGCTCTTTGGCCACTCACCGGAAGCAACGAGGGGATGTTAAACGGCGGCTACGGCATGACGGTCTATAAGAACCTTGTCTCCACCATCACCGAGGCCTACTACATCACCAACGACGACGAGGCACGCGCGTGGCTCTCCGGCGCAAAAACGCCGCTGGAAGTTGACGCACAGATTGCCGGACTTACTAATTATTTCGCTTCCCAAACTGGAGGTAAGGGCGGGAAACCAAGATAACCTTGCGCTTATGGCGTAAGTGTGGTATAAACTTTTTAGGTTTCATTACCCTCGCTTCCTCTGAAAAAAGAGTGTCGCGGGCGGGACGGCTCGGGGAATAAAGGGCCGGTCCCGACCTTCAAGCAATCGTTCCCCGATTGGTTGAGGACGGAATGGACAACGATTTAATAAGTTAGGGCACACGGCAAAAGGGCGAGCAATCGCCCTTTTGTCTTTATGAAAACTGCGGAAACAATTTTATTATTTGGACGAACATCATCTGAATGAAATAGAAGGACTCGGCGAAACGACCTTTAGGGAACAACGCCGGGCGTTCGGCATAAGACCGAAAGACCGCCGCCATCATGTTTATATCATCGGCAAGACCGGCACGGGCAAGTCCACGCTCTTGAAGAATATGGTCA
>CAYHZX010000052.1:0-2159 GCA_964361355.1 uncultured Candidatus Saccharibacteria bacterium
AAATGCGGGAATAGAATCCCACTCGCTCGTTTCTTCTTCCTCTTCTTTGCGAGAGGCGGGAGAAGAAACGCGAGGAGCAACAGAATTCGATTTCTGCGCATTGGCAACGGCAGAAGCGGCGGATTGAGAAGAAACAAAGCGCGGCGAAGAACTTTGTGGCGAAGACGACTGACCGCTCGCTTCGCCAAATCGAGAAGTGCCGAGCGCGGCAAATCTATCAGGGAAACCCGCGGCGATAACGGTTATTTTAAGCTCTCCTTTACGAAGCCGTTCATCATGAATGGCGCCGAAAATTACTTTTGCTTCTTTGTCAATGGGTTCAGTAATCACGCGCGCGGCTTCATTGACCTCCCACATGGTCATGTCAGAGCCGCCGGCGATGGAGAAAAGCACGCCCTTAGCTCCATCAATGGAAATGTCGAGCAAAGGAGAAGAAATTGCCGCTTTGGCGGCCTCTACCGCGCGCGATTCGCCGGTCGCACCTCCAATACCCATGAGTGCTGAGCCGGCATCCTGAAGTATGGCGCGTACGTCGGCGAAATCCACGTTAATAATGCCGGGCATAGTGATAAGATCCGAAATTCCCTGCACCGCTTGGCGCAACACATTATCACACATAGCAAACGCGTCGGAAAAACTTGTCTGTTTTTCAATAATACCGAGCAGACGATCATTCGGTATGACAATCACGGCATCCACCGCTTTGCTTAAGCGTTCAAGTCCTTCCTCGGCAATGCGCGCGCGTTCGGCTCCTTCAAAAGAAAAGGGTTTGGTGACTACGGCCACCGTGAGCGCTCCTTGCGCTTTGGCAATGTCTGCGACAATTGGAGAAGCGCCCGTACCCGTACCTCCCCCTAAGCCGCATACCACAAATACCATGTCCGCTCCTTTGAGCGCCTCTTGGATTTCGGTTTTCGTTTCTTCCGCGGCTTGACGCCCAATTTCCGGATTCATGCCGGTGCCCAATCCTTTGGTAAGATTTTTTCCGATATGAATTTTTTTTCCCGCGCTTGAGTGATGCAAATCTTGCGCATCGCTATTAATAGCCAGAAAATCAACTCCGCTTACCTTAAAAGAAATCATGTGATCAATCGCATTCATGCCCGATCCGCCAACACCGGCGACTTTAATACGGGCAAATGCCTCGACATCGGGATTTACTGCGCGTGCCATAGATAGCCCTTAGGGTAATCGAAAGGGGGAACGTATGTCAAGCGCTCTATACCAACTCTCTATTAACGTTGATAACGACCGATAAGATGCGCCTCCGCGAGAACATGACCTTCCATGGCTTTTTCTAACTCCGCTTTTGAAGCGGAATCGGACAACGCGAGAGAAGCAAGATCAAGGGCAACGAGTTTGAAAAAATAACGATGCTCCCGGTCGGGCGGGCACGGGCCAGCGTATCCTTTTTCTCCTCCCGAATTTTTCCCCATCATTCCTTGCGGTTCTCTGCCTTCCAAAATTTCCGCGGTGGCCGGCGGCATATCCCACACAAGCCAATGATCCCACATCCCATCTGGCCTAATGTTTTTTGGCACGTCAGGGTCTTCCATGATAAGAACAAGGCTTTTGGTGTTTTCTGGCGCATCAGAAATAAAAAGCGGCGGGTTTATATTTTCGCCGTCGCATGTATATTTCGCCGGAATTGATCGATTGTGTTCAAAAACGGGACTTGTGATTTTCATATTCTGTGGTTAATAATGAGGATGCTTTTCTTGTTTTCTCGCTTGTGTGTTCACCAAACGAGCCAGCGCGAAAAGCGCGGAAGAGAGGCGGTTTACATACGCAAGCGTGTGAGAAGAAAGGGGGTTTGATTGATGTACTGCTACCGCGCGACGTTCCGTGCTACGGGCGATCGCGCGGGCATAGTCGAATAAAACAGAAAGCTCCGTGCCGCCGCTAAGCACAAAATTTCGCAAGGGCGGCACTTTTTTTTCTATCGTATCAATAACATTCTCAAGCGCGTCCACATTCTTTTGAGTCAAATATTTTTTGGCGCCCCCCAATTCTGCCTGTATCACAAAAAGATTCTGCTGAATGTCTTCCAAAATCGCGGCGATATTTTTTTTTGATTTTACTTTGCAAACACCAAGTAAACTATTTAATTCATCCATCGCACCCAACGCCTCAATGCGCGCGTCCGTCTTCGACAAACG
>CAYHZX010000052.1:2259-3834 GCA_964361355.1 uncultured Candidatus Saccharibacteria bacterium
CATGAAACCATATAAACCAGTGGTGCTGGTCGTGCTCGACGGGCTTGGGATTAATACCGAGCAGCGGGAGAACCCGTATGCGCTCGCAAAAAAACCGACTTTTGAGGAGCTTGAGCAATGGTATCCGTTCGCGGCCTTGCAAGCCTCCGCACTCGCGGTAGGATTGCCGTGGGGCGAGCCCGGCAATTCCGAAGTGGGTCATCTTACGATGGGGGCGGGCCGCATTGTCTATCAGCATCTTCCGCGTATTGTTACGGCTATTCAGAACGGCTCATTTTTTACGAACCCTGCTTTTCAAAAAGCCGCCGCTCATGTCAAAACCCGTAAGAGCGCGCTTCATCTCATGGGGCTTTTTTCAAGCGGTTCCGTACACGCCTATGTGGATCATCTCTACGCGCTTCTTGAATTCGCCAAACGCGAAAATCTCCCGCGCGTATTCTTACATCTTTTTACGGACGGCCGCGACGCGCCTAAAAAAGAAGCGGGGGTGTTTCTTCCGCAACTTAAAGAACGGCTTGAAAAAAAATATCCGAACGCCACCATTGCCTCACTTATGGGGAGAGCGTTCGCGATGGATCGTGACGAGCGGTGGGAGCACATTCAAAAAGCATACGCGTGTCTCGTGGACGCTTGCGGCAATACATTTCAAGATCCCGTTGCATATCTTGAGAAATCTTACCAGGCGGAGGTTACCGATGAATTTATTGAGCCCGCTTTTCTTGCGGATGAACAAAAAGCCCCGATCGGCCGTATCAACGCCAATGACGCAATCATCTTTTTTAATTTTCGCGAGGATTCCGCGCGCGAATTGACGCGCGCGTTTGTCGACCCCGCTTTTGACGCGTTCCCGCGGGTACTTCCCCAAAATATTGCCTTCGTCACGATGACGCAATATGATGCTCGCCTTGCCACTGAAGCCGCGTTTACTCCATTAGAAATCGCGTGGCCGTTAGCGCGCATTCTTTCCTATCACCATAAAACGCAACTCCATATCGCCGAGACCGAAAAATACGCGCATGTCACCTATTTTTTCAATGGCGGGAGGGAAGATCCGTTTGAAGGCGAGGAGCGTGTTCTTATTCCCTCTCCTAAAACCATGCGCTACGAAGAATCGCCGGAAATGAAAGCGCGAGAAATAACCCAAAACGTAGTAGCCGCACTTTCTCGTTTCGACTTTATATTAGTAAACTTTGCCAATGCCGATATGGTGGGGCACACCGGCAATGTAGAGGCAACTGTCAAAGCGATTGAAACGCTTGACCAATCTATAGCTACGATCAAAGAAGTGATGCAAAAAACAGGAGGGATTATGATGGTTACCGCCGACCATGGCAATGCCGAGGAAAAACGCGAGCGCGTAACCGGTGAAGTGCGCCCGAAACACAATCTCAATCCGGTGCCGTTCTTTCTTGTCGCGAATGATGCGCGGCGCGAGTCTGCCCGCGCGCCCGAAGAGATTGCAAAAATTCGCGGAGAAGCAACCGGCACGCTCGCCGATATCGCCCCCACTCTTTTAACACTCATGAACCTCCCCATTCCGGCCGAGATGAACGGCGTGAATTTGCTGCAAAAAAT
>CAYHZX010000053.1:0-1119 GCA_964361355.1 uncultured Candidatus Saccharibacteria bacterium
CTTTTATTTTCAGATGGATGCTGGTATAACCAAAAGTATGAAATTCCTTTTTTGGTTTCTTACGGGTCTGGTGGTCCTTCTCCCGTTTGTGCGTTGGGATGGGTTTATGTTTGCTTCCACATTTACGAAGGCGATGTTTTTTCAAATTGGCGTAGAAGTAGCGCTGGTCGTCTGGCTATGGCAAGGTGCTTCAAAGCGGCTTATTCACATGGGGCGATCCCGATCGTTTTTGTTTTTAGCGCTTTTATCATGGCTTCTCACTATGCTTATCAGCGCGTTGCTTGCTTACGATCCCGCGACCGCGTGGTGGTCGGGCTATGAGCGCATGATGGGGATGGTTATGTGGCTGCATCTTTTTGTATTTTTATTTTTACTGGCAACTATTTTTCGAGATGAACATCAATGGGAAAAATTATTTACGGCTATCGCGCTTTCCGGAGTAGGAGTAGCGCTTATCGGAATCGGCGAACGGTTTTTTGGATCCGATGTCTATAGCAATGTCGGCTCAACGCTTTCTAATTCCGCGTTTCTCGGTTCTTTTTTGGTCCTCATATTTTTCATTATCGTTCGACAACTAACACACGAGGAACGATTTGATGGGAAAGTAATAGGATGGTTTTTCGGGCTTTTGAGCGTTTTTCTTGCCATTCTTTTCACTGAAGCGCGCAGCGCTTTACTAGGGCTTTTTGGAGGTATCTCTGTCATAGCCACATGGGTAACATTAAGAGGAATTGAAAAACCGATTGCGAGCATTTCTCCGCGATGGATACGGAAGGGCGCTTTCGTGGTGGTTGTTGCCGTTATCGCCGCGGCAGGGACGATTTTTCTCTTGCGCGATACACTCAAAAATTCTCCCGTTATTTTGTTATCAAGAGTGGGGAACATCTTTTCGGATGATCGGACTGGTTCCGGGCGTTTGCTCGCCTGGGGGGTAGGATGGGAAGCGTTTAAGGAGCGGCCGTTTTTTGGCTGGGGGGTTGAAAATTTTTCATTCGCGTTTAACGCGCATTACGACCCGCGCCTTTACAATGTAGAGCCGTGGTTTGACCGCGCGCATAACGCGGTCGTGGATTGGGGGGTTACGGGCGGTATAATCGGGCTCGCCGCCTATCTTGCGGT
>CAYHZX010000053.1:1219-3829 GCA_964361355.1 uncultured Candidatus Saccharibacteria bacterium
TTTGTTATTTTAAATCCGTTTTGGGAAAATATAATCGCGCAAGCCGCCGGGGAAGCGCTTGCGGAAGGAAAGGACGAAGAAGGATATCATCTTGTCGAAAAAGCGCTTACCTACAAAACGTATGGCGATATTGAAGTGCGGCGGCTTGCCGCAGAATATGTGTTTGAATTTATTAAAAAAGGCGGAAAACGAAATCCAGAAGCGATGACGCGGCTTTACGATTTTGCCATTATGAAGATGGAAGAAAACAGCGCTGCTTCACCGCGAGACGCTAAGTGGTCCGCGTATGGTGCCGCCCTCGGCAATCTCGCCTACGCGCATACGAGCGAGAGCCCATACGCAGAACGTGCTGCGGCGTATGCGCGGGAAAGTTTAGCGCTCTCGCCGGGCCGCCAGCAGCATTGGCTTGAATTAGCGCAAGCGCTTCTTGTGCAAAAAAAAGAAAAAGAGTATTTTGAAGCAATGGGTACCGCAATCGCTCTTATGCCGCGTTATCCCATCCCCCATTTGAACGCGGCGGTGGGCGCTATCGCACTCAACACGCGTGACCACGAAGAACAAGAGATCACCTGGTTGCGCACTACAACATGGGACATTCCGACATCAGAGCGTCATTCATGGGATAATCCTACGCGCGATTGGGAAGCTCTCGCGCAGGCGTATTACAAAGCAGGCCGCCTTTCAGATGCGATCATCTATCAGAAATATTTGGTGGAGGAGAGAAAAAAAACACGCGATTTTATTCAGCTTGCCGCACTCTATAAAGAAGCCGGGCGTTTTGAAGAAGCGCGCAAAACCGCTCAAGAGATCGTAGCGATTAACCCTGCTTTTACGGAGGAAGCAGAAATGTTTTTGCGATCTCTTGACTTATAGGTTAGGCAGAATTGATAGGACTCATGAAATTACCAAAAATCGGCATTATCGGTATTGGCATGGTGGGATCTCAACTCGCGCGATATTTTGGCGAAATAAAAAAACTCACGCGTAGCACCAATTTATTTTTGTATGATATTGACCCGAAAAAAAATTATTCTGATGATGTTTTGCGGGCAGACATTATTTTTGTGTGCGTGCCTACGCCGCGCAGTCCCGATGGCTCGGCGAATCTCTCGGCGGTGGAATCGGCAGTAGCTATGATTGACAAAAGTAACCGGAGCAATAAGAAGAGTAGGGGGGAGAAGACAATAGTGATAAAATCAACCGTGCCGCCGGGTACTACGGAACGACTTCAGAAACAATATCCCGCTTACCAATTCGTATTTAATCCGGAATTTCTTACCGAGTCGCAAGCATGGGAAGATATGATACGCCCCGATCGGCAGATCGTAGGTTATGCCGATGATCGCGCCAAAGAGGCGGCCACGGCGGTTCTTCGCCTCCTTCCTGACGCGTTTTTTAAATCCCCTTCTCTTCATGGTTGTTATGAAGGGCATTATGTAACCGCGACCGAAGCGGAAACCGGAAAAATCGCCGCCAATGTGTTTGGCGCGATAAAAGTAACGTTCGCTAATATTCTTGCTGATTTTTGCGAAGCGCTCGAGAAGCCGGCTTCCTATGAAAATGTGCGCCATATCCTAACCCACGATGGCCGCATCGGGCCCGCGTGGCTCGACGTGCGTCATGGATCGTATCGCGGCTTTGGCGGCTATTGCTTCCCAAAGGATCTCGATGCCTTTATCGCGCGTGGCGATGAATTAACGGGAAAGCTCAAAAAGAAAAAAGATGCGGAATCGCGCGGTCTTGCGTTACTGCTGTCAAAAGGCCTTGCGGTATTTAAAGCAATCCGTTCGTATAACGAAACACTTTTGCAATCTCAAGGATATTCGGTGCGCCAGGTAAGCACGCATGAAAAAGATATCAATCTTCCATGAATGCCAAAAAGAAAATCTATCTGGTAACCGGGGGAGCGGGATTTATCGGCTCTCACCTTGTGGATCGCTTGATTGCGTTGGGCCATCGCGTTGGCGTGGTTGATAATTTGTCAACGGGCAAAAAAGAGCATATCAATTCAAAGGCGCTATTTTATCACGCCGACATTCGTGACAAAAAAAGTATGGCAAAATGGTTTCGTGGCGTGGATGGCATTTTTCATCTGGCAGCGCTGGCGCGCATTCAGCCATCATTTGCAAAACCGCAAGATTATGTTGACACGAACGCGCTCGGCACAAAACATATATTAGAACTTGCCAAAAAATACAAGGTTAAACGCGTTGTCTATTCTGCCTCCTCTTCCGCGTATGGCCATCAAACCAAACTTTTGCGCGAGGATTTAGCACTTTTGCCTCAAGCGCTCTCTCCGTATTCCTCCACCAAACGCATGGGAGAGATGCTTATGCGCGATATGGGTTCTATGACGGGCGGGCCCGAAACAGTCTGCTTGCGCTACTTTAATGTGTATGGTCCGCGCCAAACCACTACGGCCGATGGTCCGTATGCCACGGTAGTCGGCATTTTTCTTGACCAATGGAAACGGGAGGAGCCGTTTTCTATTGTGCCATTCCCGGGCAAACTGCTAGGCGCTCAACGACGCTCTTTTACGCATGTGGATGATGTAGCAGCCGCCAACCTGCTCGCGATGGATTCCCCGCGCGTGGGAGCCGGAGAAATTAT
>CAYHZX010000054.1:0-3752 GCA_964361355.1 uncultured Candidatus Saccharibacteria bacterium
TATAAATTCTATCAGTGAGTGACTCGTTATGAGAAACATTGAATGTTGGATTTTGAATCAAAAATTATGAAACTAAAGAAAGGTGATACCGTCGCAATTATAAAAGGTAAAGACCGCGGGAAAACGGGAAAAATTTTACGCGTGTTGCGGTACCAAAATAAAGTTTTTGTTGAAGGGGTTAATATGAAAAAACGCCATATGCGGCCGCGCAAAGCAGGGCAGAAAGGAGAAGTTATTACCATATCGCATCCTTTCGCTCTTGCGAATGTGATGCTCGTGTGTAATCATTGCGGCAAGAAAACGCGGGTCGGCTATCGCATTTCAGGAATACAAAAGCTCCGCATATGTAAGAAGTGCGGAGGAGAGCTATAGAATTTCCAAATTTGAAAATTATGAATATTAAAGAATCTCAAAAAAATAATAATCCCTTCGCGGCTCCGCGACTAATAAAAATCGTGGTTAACACCGGTGTAGGGCGCATACGCGACGCCAAACCGCGCGAAGAGGTTATGCGCGATTTCGCGTTGATTGTGGGCCAGAAACCGGTGTCCGCCTTAGCGCGTAAAGCCATCGCCGCATTTAAAACCCGCGAAGGCATGGTGATCGGATATAAAGCAACACTGCGAGGCCGCCGCATGCGCGATTTTTTTGATCGGCTTATCCATGTGGCACTCCCCCGCACGCGCGACTTCCGCGGCATTAAAGAAGAAGCGCTCGATGAGCGCGGCAATCTTACGATCGGGATTCCCGAACATATCGTGTTTCCCGAAATAGACACCGAACATTCGTTTACGCCCTTCGGGTTTGAGATAAGCATAAACACGACCGCGAAAACTCGTAAAGAAGCGCTCACATTTTTTCGCAACCTCGGCGTTCTGTTTCAAAAAACAGAGTGAAAATAGTTGGTACTCTATAAAAAGTATTGGTAGTGAAAAAATGATGGTGGGGTGCTCCGAATTGGTAAGGAACCGGTCCCGAAAACCGGCGCCCGCAAGGGCTTGTGGGTTCGAGTCCCACCCCCTCCGCATCAAAAAATTTAAGCGCCCTTGCGGCGCTTCAAAATTTTTTGAATACTAATAGCGTAAGTGGGATGAGAAGGGAATGTTGGGGACATTCCCCGGGATTCGCCATAAGCGAATCGAGTCCCACCCCCTCCGCCAAGTTGGAGTTTCGTGATACGCTTAAAGCTATGAACCAATACATTCGACAAGATCAGTACAAAAAAGGATTTGTAAATATCATAATAATCGTTGGAATTCTCATCCTTGTGGGTACCGTGGGATATTTTATTGATAAGACACTCGCTCCAAAACCTATTCCTCCCGCTACCAAATCTGAATGCAAATCTGATTCTGATTGCCCTTCTGCGCAATACAGATGTGAGGCAACACAAGGCATAGGAACTGCTTGTCCATCCACTGACCCTTCGTGCGTAGCTACATTTACAATTGCAAAGGGTATCTGCAAGTTAAAAGAGGAGAATGGGTGTCGTGAAGATTCCGATTGCGTGGCTGGACTTTTGTGCCACGCCAATGCGTGTACAAGTCCGATTGGACGGCAATGCAGCGGGCCGAGCGATATAAGTTGTCCCACTGATTATAAATGCGTGCAAGGATGTGGATGGCCAGTTCCACATCCGGATGAACCTCCTCCCTCCTATTATTGTCAGCTGAAGGGGTATACGCGGAACTGTCCCATTTGCCTTGCCGGCAACACGTTGATTGAAACACCTTCTGGATCAGTGTCGGTAAAAGATTTATCGATTGGCATGTCAATTTGGACAACTGATAAAGCCGGTCATCGTGTTCCCGGAGTTGTCCAGAAAACTTCGAGGGTGCCCGTGCCTCCGTCCCATCACATGGTTCATTTAATTCTTAACGATGGACGAGATCTATTCGTATCTCCCGGACATCCAACCACTGACGGACGCACCGTGGGAGATCTCAAGACGGGTGATGTTTATGACCGCACTTTTGTAGGAAGCGCGATTCGCTTTTCTTACGAACAAGACGCAACGTATGACATCTTGCCTTCGGGAGAAACAGGATTCTACTGGGCCAACGGCATTTTGCTTGGTAGTACGCTCTTTGGAAAATAGAGAGAAAAGTGTACCCTCATTAATACGTGAAGCGAGAACAGAAAAAGGTATTCGTAGCGATGTATACGAAAGAAGGTTTAAAGTTTGAGATGGTTTTAGGCCCTCTGAAGTTTGAACCATTGAGAAGGGGACGCCCCAAAGTCATGGTATAAAGAGAATTATGCTCGTTGTGACACAAAACCGCCTTTTTGTGATAGATTGTTGTTTGGCTTGGTTATTTCCACCGCTTCGGCAACGAATCCGAACATTTATTAAATACCTCGTTGGAAACAAGATCGCGGTGGTTGCGCATAATGTAGGGTAAATTTCTGATACGGGCACCGGGATAAATACCTACAAGTTTTGCGTCTGCGTCGGCGATCGTAATAATAATTTGTTCGTTCATATCTATGCCTGCGTCGCGTAATCCATAATCGAATTCCTCGGTTATAACTTTGTATCCAGAAAGCCATCCTCCAAGACATTCAACAAAATGTCCTCCTGTGCCGCAGCTCGACCCAATGCACATATGTTCATCACCAAGCGTGTACACATAAAATAGAGATTTTGGCACAGTATCGTCTGGCGGAGCCCAGCCAGTGTGGGTGCCGGCACCTTCCGCAGCCTGCATTCCAAGCGTAATGGTTTTATATTGTTTAACTCCGAAAGGATATTTTTGCCACACAATTATGCCCACAACAGCAATTATAACGGCAAAAAGAATAACAAATATTTTGACTTTGTGCAGAAAGGGTAGATGCATACTTTAATCAACTATTTCTAGTACGCCAATACTTACAAAATCGCCCTTGCGAGCCCTGATAAGCGTGTTATAGATTTCCATCCAGCGTTTCGTTTCAATAACAGTAATGCACCCGAGAGATCTACCGCCCGCATGCAGGTATCTTTCGCCCCCATGTCCGATTCTAAACCATGTCATTGCTCGTTTAGATTGATCAAGATAGTTTCTGCCGCCTTTATGGGGATAATCTGGTATTTCTATGTCGTACAGCCCTTTTTCCCAAGGAGCTGATGGGTAATCAACGGTTTTATATTTTTTACCTTTTAGGATAAAAGCTTTTTGAGAAATGGAATACCTGGCGCGAATCATTGGTTTCTGGTTATCGGTAATAAACCAAGAAGAGTCGCCGCCCCTTAATGCAACTGATGCTGGTCTACCACGATGTGGGCCCTCTAAAATTGTGAGATATTCTCTTTTGGCGTCTCTTTGTTCTACTTTAACTTTTAAATATGCAGGCAAAGATTCTATAGATTTGTTATCTTCGAATCTGACCCTCAAGAAACCATGCGACTCGTCTAAATCCGGCACATATTTTATTGCGTCTGACACCTCTGCCTCCAGAGTTACTTCAAAAATACCGACTCTCTTCCCCCAGAGTTTTCCTAGTATGGAACGAGTTTCTTTTATCTGAACTTTTAAAACAAACTGCTGTGGTTTGGTGACGGAAGTATTTACTTTTATACTCCCTTTGGTACTGCCGATATCATTAAACAGGATATCCTTTTCAATGATGGTAATGAGAACATCCGTTTGAAACGAGCCTTGATCGGTTTCAAGTCTGCCGATTTCACGGTTTACTTCCACCGTCGTGCCGGCTTTAATTCTTTTATCAACGCGCAAAAATTTACCGAGTACTTCAATTTCCACACGAAT
>CAYHZX010000055.1:0-3635 GCA_964361355.1 uncultured Candidatus Saccharibacteria bacterium
AAAGAAAAAGCCCCCGATGGAAACAAAACTCCATAAGGGTCTTTTTCATGGTGATAATGTTATTATAGCAAAGGTTAAACGAATGTCAATACTATGACTCAAACAGAGGAAATCAAAACGCGGATTGATGTGGTGCCGTTTATTGAGGGCTATGTGCGGCTTACGAAAGCGGGGGTAAATTTCAAAGCGTGCTGCCCTTTTCACAACGAACGCACGCCATCTTTTATGGTCTCGCCCGCGCGGCAGACATGGCATTGTTTTGGATGCGGAAAGGGAGGCGATATATTTTCGTTTTTGATGGAGATTGAAGGATTGGAATTCCCGGAAGCGTTAAAGATATTAGCGGAGAGGGCCGGCATAGAGGTGCGCCGTGAAGCGCCTCACATTCGTAGTGAACGGACGCGCTTGCTTTCGTTGCTCGAAGACGCCACGCGTTTTTACGAATTACATTTGAGGCGCCACGCCGAAGCGGGAAACTATTTAAAAAATCGCGGCCTCATGGGTAGTACGGCGAAGGCGTTTCGCGTGGGATTCGCGGAAGATAAATGGGACGGACTTTTGAATTATCTGGCGGGGAGAGGATATAGGCCGGAAGAAGCGGAAAGGGCGGGGCTTGCGATAAAAAAAACGAATAGCAAATTGTTGACAGCCAATAGTTATTATGATCGATTTAGAAATCGTATCATGTTTCCGATTGCGGATAGCGCAGGGAGGATCGTCGGATTTTCTGGCCGTATTTTTGACGTGAATAACAACAATCAAAAGCTGGAAGCGGAAAGCTTGAAGCTTGAAGCCAAATATATCAACACCCCGCAAACAATTTTTTACGATAAAAGTAAATTGCTCTACGCCTTTGATAAAGCAAAGCAGGAAATCAGAAAACAAAATAGGTGTGTCGTAGTCGAAGGGCAGATGGATGCGTTGATGGCGCACCAGGCGGGAACAAAAAATGTCGTGGCCGTATCGGGAACCGCGCTTACTCCGTTGCATCTGCGCCAAATCCGCCGCCTATGCGGATCTTTAGTGTTCGCGTTTGATCCGGATGTGGCAGGAGTTGCCGCGAATCGCCGCGGTTTGGAGCTTGCCTACGAAGCAGGATTTGAGGGAGTTAAAATTGCGGCTCTTACGCGCGGCAGAGACCCCGCCGATATGATTGCCGCCTCCCCAGCTCAATGGCAAGAGACTATTGATCGTGCCAAAGAAAGCATCGCTTTTTTTCTTGACGCGATACCCGAAGAAGAGCGTCTCCATGAAGCGGCCGCGAAGGATCGCGCCGCCAAAGAATTATTTCCTTTTCTCCAACGTATCGAAAGCCATGTGATTCGCGCCGAGTGGCTGCAGAATATCGCGCGCCGCTTGCGTCTTCCGGAAGAAAGCATTGTCGACGAATTCGAACGATTTTTGCGCGCTCATTTACGACCCCAAAGAGAGTCCTTTCTTCCCAAGAGAGAACTCCCGCTTGGCAAGGAGGCCGCCGATACTTTTGGAGAGCGTATGGGCGGGGGGCCGCGCTCCCGCCGCCAGCTTCTTGAAGAGCGTTTGTTCGGTCTCCTTTTTTTGCACCCCGATTTTATCTCTTCGCTCCATCTTGAATTAAACCGTGTTTCCTCGTATCATAACCCCTACGGCGCTATCTTTCTTGCTCAATTGACTAAAGGAAAGGATTGGTCGGAATTTCCGGTCGAAGCACAACAAGAATCCTCCCGGTTTATGATGACGATTGAGAAGGAAGGACTCTTCGCTACGGAAGACGAAGCGCGCCGCGAGGTTGTCGCTCTTCTGGAGGCGCTTGAAAGGGAAGTATTAAAAGAGCGGCTTACCGAAACACGAGTAGCGCTTGTCGAAGCGGAGTATCAAGGTGATCAAGAAAAACAACGGGTACTTCTTACGCAATTCTCTCGCCTTATTAAAATGTATACAAAAGAATATGAAGAAAAAGAAAAAACAATTGAGGCGTAGTCAAAGGGGGCATACAAAACAAAATAAAAAAAAGAAAAAGATTGGCAAACATCGCCAATCACATAGGAGCTCTACGGGGTTGCGCGTAAGGAAAGCAAGCCCGCGCGCCCGCGTTGGCGGAAGAGTAAAAAACAAAAAAAAGGCGGCAAAACAGATCGCGAAAGAAAAAGAAACGCAGGAGCGCAGGCAAGGAGAGCGGGAAGAGAGCGTACATCTTTTGATCAAACGCGGCCGCGAGCGCGGTTTTGTGACCTATAGCGAAATTTTGCGTATCTTTCCTTCCGTTGAGGATGACATTATTTTTTTGGAGGAATTATACGGCCGTTTAGCCGACGCAAGCATTGACGTACTGGAAGCAAAAGAATTGTTGGACGCCGAAGAGAAAGGGAAAAAAGAATCGGAAGGCAAAGAGATGCACGATTCGGTGCAGATGTATCTGCGCGAGATTGGAAAAATTTCTCTGCTTTCCGCCGCCGACGAGCGGGAATTGGCGCGTCGCATTGAACAGGGCGATGAAGAAGCGAAAAATCGCCTCACCCAGGCGAACTTGCGGCTCGTGGTTTCTATTGCTAAGCGTTACGCCACGCACTCAAACAACCTTTCGCTCCTGGATTTAATTCAGGAAGGCAACATCGGCCTTTTCCGCGCCGTGGAAAAATTCGATTGGCGCAAAGGGTATAAATTTTCCACATATGCCACATGGTGGATACGGCAGGCAATCACGCGCGCGTTGGCGGATCAAGCGCGCACCATTCGCATCCCCGTGCATATGGTGGAAACCATCTCGCGCTACCAGCAAGCAAAGCGCCGTTTAACGCAAGATCTTGGCCGTGAGCCGCTTCCCGAAGAAATCGCTTCCGAGATGGGTATTGAGGTGGAGAAGGTCTACCACATCATGGACATCTCGCAGGAAACTATCTCGCTTGAAGCACCCGTAGGGGACGAAGGTGACGATCTTGATTCCAGCTTGAGCGATTTCATTGAAGATGAACGCGCGCAAACGCCGCAGGATCAGGTGGCACACGGGCTTCTGCGCGATCAATTGCTTGATATTCTTCAGGATTTGCTTCCACGCGAGCAGAAAATTCTTGAACGGCGGTTCGGGCTCATAGACGGTATTAATCACACGCTTGAAGAAGTGGGGAAGGAGTTTGGCGTGACCCGCGAACGCATTCGGCAGATTGAAGCAAAAGCGATTGAAAAAATCCGCCAGCATGCTAAAGTAAAGAAACTGGAAGAATGATTCTTCAAAATCAATATTCCGCAGTAGCTCAGCGGTAGGGTCGCGTCTCGACGCGATTAACGCGTTGGTTGCAGAACTATGTATTATGTTTATGTTTTAGAGAACCCGAAGAAGAAATGGTATATTGGGCAAACTGATAATTTGGAATATCGTTTGGCGCGACATAATAACAATAAAGTTCGTTCAACGAAAAATCGTGGGCCGTGGGGAATAAAATATATGGAAGAATTTTCTACGCGGACGGAAGCAATGAGAAAAGAGGAATTTTTGAAAAGCGGGAAAGGGAGGAAATTTTTGAAAACGGTTTTAGAAAAAAACAACTGAGCTCCGCAGTAGCTCAGCGGTAGAGCGACTCCCTGTTAAGGAGTGGGTCGCAGGTTCGAATCCTGCCTGCGGAGCTCAGTTGTTTTTTACGATTGACAAGCAGAAGGCC
>CAYHZX010000056.1:0-3510 GCA_964361355.1 uncultured Candidatus Saccharibacteria bacterium
ATGAAAAAAATTACGCAATACCGGATAGCGGTTGCTAATACGTTTTGGCTTTTCAAGCGTTCGTTTCAACTTTTGCCATTCTCTTCGTGGGTACGATGGTGGTTTCTGCCGGCTTCCCAGAAAACAATTATCATCCATGGTGTGCCGATTGCTTTGCGCGGGCGTCTGCGCGATGCGATCGTGGATGGCTATATGGCGGTCTCGTGTCTTGCCGAAGAGCAGTACAACCCGCCTGGGTTTATTTTACAAAAAGGCGAAACGGTGGTTGATATCGGCGGGCACATCGGATCATTCGCGCTCTATGCGGCTTCGCGCGTGGGGCCCAGCGGAAAGGTTTTTGTCTATGAGCCCGCTCCTGATAATAACGCTCAACTGCGTCATAATGTCGCGCAAAGCGGATTTTTAAATGTGCGTGCCTATGCCGCGGCGGTAGCCGGTTCAAAAGGCGATCGCCGATTTTTTTATAATAATACTAACACAGCGATGCACGGGCTTTACCCCTACACCTCCGGAGGTGTGATGGTTTATCAAAAGAGCAATCACGCTTTTACCGTGCCCGCACTCACGCTTGCCGATATTTTTTTTCAAAATAATATCGCGCGCTGTCATTTTTTAAAAATTGATTGTGAAGGTGCTGAATATGAAATTTTGTATAATACGCCGAAAAATATTTTTGAAAAGATTGATCGCATTGCTTTGGAATACCACTTGCCGCCCTTTTACGGCTTAAACAATCGCGAGCATAATCCCGAACAACTCGCGGCATTCCTTCGCGATGCCGGTTTTGCCGTCCGCATGGCCCCTGAAAACCGCATGCACGGCTTACTATTTGCTTCCAAACCATCCGCCTTTTGATTTTATGAATGGTGAAATTATTTTTTTACGGACGTGTCAATAAATTGCCATGGCATGAGATTGACACGTCTTTTTTATTTTTCCGTTTTTTTAGTTAAACCAAAATAAAAAAGTCAACAGAATTTACGATCGTCAAATTTGTTACCTTTTGATGAAAATTTGAACGTTTGATAAAAAATTTGATATACTAAAAAATATGAATCTCAAACGGCTTGAGCTTTCGGGATTTAAATCTTTCGCGCGGGCCACAAAATTAGAATTTCCTTCGCGGATTACCGCAATTGTGGGGCCGAATGGCAGCGGGAAATCAAATGTGGTGGAAGCGTTGCGCTGGGTGCTTGGCGAGCAATCTATGAAGCAGTTAAGAACTCGCCGTGGCGAAGACCTTATTTTTGCGGGTTCTCCCGCTTCGTCTGGCGGCGGGCGAGAGACCGCGCGCGCCGGGCGCGCGGCCGTAGCATTGGTATTTGATAACAGCAGCCGCGTGTTTCCTCTGGAATTTGATGAAGTAGCGCTCGCCCGCCATATCCGCAGAGACGGCGTCAATGATTATTTTATCAACGGATCGGCCGCGCGCTTAAAAGATATCGCAGCCCTTTTGGGAAGAGCGGGACTAGGATTAAGTCAATACCATATTATTTCGCAGGGTGCGGCGGATCGCCTCTTGTGGGCTTCACCTTCTGAACGGTACCATTTTATTGAGGAGGCGCTCGGACTTACGCTCTATCAAACAAAACGGGAGGAAGCGTTAAAAAAGCTCGCGGAAACCGAAACGAACATGGAGCGTGTTTTGCTCCTGCAAAAAGAGTTAGCGCCCCGCGCTTCGTATCTTAAGATGCAGGTTGACAAGATGCGAAAGGGAGAGGCGATGCGCGAAGAGCTCGCCCGCCATTGGCGGGATTATTGCGCTCGGGAGCGCGCCGCACTTGAGGAGAAAAAAAAGACGTTGGATAAAGAAGAGGCGCCGATTTTTTCTCAAAAAGAGGAGCTTGGGAAAGACTGTGTTCGTTTGCGCGCGCATATAGAGGAAAAGGAGGAAAAAAGCAAAGAATTTTTTGAAGTGGGCGAGAAGGAAACGAAGGAAGAAAAACGTTTGCGTGTTCTTGAAGAGCGAAGAGGCGCCCTTGAGCGAGAGCTTGGCCGCATTGAAGGGAAAGAACATCGTGAGCCCGCCCAAAACGTGGCGAGTGCTTTTGGCGACATGAAAGATCGCGTAAGCCGCCTGCTTGCGTTATCCGCGCTTGAAGAGATTAAACGCGGATTGCGGGAGCTTCTCGGATTTATTCTTGAATACGCAGCCCCCGTTTCCCAAAAAGAAAAAGATGAAGAACACGCCTCGGTGCTCAAAGGTATTGCGTCCGTGCGGGCGGAGGCTACAGCCTTGCGCGCGCGTATGCGTGTTACGAAAGAAAAACACGTCGCGTTGTTTGAAGAACTTCATTGTGTGCGAGAAACACTCCGCAAAAAAGAACAGGAACTCTTTGGCGTCAAAGAAATGTTGGCGGGATACGCGGTCGCGCGCGAACAATGGCAGCGCCGTTTTGATGATTTTGAAACATTACGCAAAGCAGCGTGGCGCCAAGGGGTGCGAGAAAGCGAATCTCGTGAGACTGCAGCACTATGGGAGACTGATGAGCAATGGCAGGATCATCGGCGAGCCCTTGAACGGTTGCGCATAAAAGTGGAAGAGGTAGGGCAGTTCGATCATAATTTGATAAAAGAATGTGACGATGTTTCAGAGCGCGAAGGTTTTTTGCAAAAAGAATATGATGACATTTTTTCCACTAAAACGTCACTTGCGGGGTTAACCCAGGAACTCGCCGCACGGCTTCGCCGCGATTTTGGGGAGGGTTTTACGCGCATCAACGAAGCGCTCGCTTCGTTTTTTGGAGAAATGTTTCAAGGAGGGAGAGCGATACTCGTTTGCGATGAGGGAGGCGGGGTAGAGATTGAAGTAAATCTTCCGCGCAAGCGCATCAAAAATTTAGAGATGCTTTCAGGAGGAGAGCGCGCGCTTACCGCCATTGCTCTTCTTTTTGCGATCTCACAAGTCAATCCGCCGCCTTTTTTGGTGCTTGATGAAACCGACGCAGCGCTCGACGAGGCAAATTCGCGAAGATACGGTGCCATGCTTGAAGAATTAAGCAAACGCACGCAACTCGTAGTGGTTACGCATAATCGCGAAACCATGAAGCGCGCCAGTGTCCTCTATGGGGTCACGATGGGGGGCGACGGCATCTCCCGCCTGCTTTCGGTGAAATTGGATGACGTGCCAGAAGAGGTTGTGGACATGGCGAAGGCATAAAAGTTTTTGGTTTTAATTTGTAAACAAAAAAGTATTGCATGAGTATTATATCTTGTAAAGATATGCAGGATATGATAAAGAAAGTAGCATACATTTATGCTCAAAATACGATTGACCAGAATCGGCAGGAAAAATGATCCCCACTTTCGAGTGGTGGTTATTGAGTCGCGTCGCGCGCCAAAGAGCGGCGCTTTTCTGGAGATTCTCGGGCACTATCATCCGCGCCAGAAACAGACCGTGCTTAAACGCGAGCGCATCGCGCATTGGCAATCAAATGGCGCTCAGGTTTCGAAAACCGTAAGCGATTTATTGCGAAAAGCAGAGCGAGAAGAAAATAAAAATGTCATTGC
>CAYHZX010000057.1:0-1951 GCA_964361355.1 uncultured Candidatus Saccharibacteria bacterium
TCGGGACTCATTCCTCCTAAAGGCGCTCCTTCCGTTTTAGGAAATTCCGGCCCCATCGGCGCCTCTTGCCATATAGGTGGCTCAATGCCACCGCTGGCGGGCGCTGTTTCTCCAGCCGCCTCCGCCGCTTTTCGTGCCGCTTCCGCAACGCTACCAGCGCCTCCCTTGCCAATAACATCTTCAATAACCTCGCTACTTGATTTACCTCCCGCGTATTCCTCAAGATGCTTCGTCAATCGATCCACTGATTCCATATTGCTCTTATTGGCTTTTGAAAGGCGTTCCAATGCCGCGTTAATCCGACCGCGGAAGGAATCCTCCTGTATGGCAAGATGCGGCTTCACCGGACTTCCTTCCGGCAAGCCGGATACTTCCGCCGTATTGGCAAGCGCGTGAGAAACAGAGGCAAGACCAATACCGCCAATCAAAACTCCTTTGGCAATGCCTTTATAAATTCTACGCGTGCGAATAATGCCTTCCAACTTATCATTAAATTCCGCCCGCTGCCTTGAGATGGCTTCAACAATCGCGCTCGCTCGCTCGTTTGTGCCAAGTTCTTTATCCAATATCTCTTTGCGTTCCCCATGTAACGCTTTAATCTTTTTATTGAGTACGCGCTGTGAATCGTATTCCATGCCTGCCGAAGTAAGACCAAGAAGCGTAGATGTGAGCCAGGGCATGACAAGCCGTTTCCCCGCGTAAAGACCGGCTATCGCAGCACCCGCACCGCCCATAAAAGCGACTCCTCCCACAATGGCAGCACCCGTTACGATGCGCAAATGGCGAGCTGTCTTTTTATCCCATCCCATGCGATCGCATACTTTTTCAAACGGATAATTAAAGAAACGGCTCATCTTTTGGGCTCTCTCAAGCCATTCGTGAGGGGAGGCGCGTTCTTTCATTTCGTTTGAACGGATACTCTCTGCCGTATCAAGCTCCCACGCTTTTCCTTTTGTTTCTGTGCTATCTCTTCCTTCCTTCCTCGCCTCCTCTAATAACGTTCGTATTAATGTATCGCGCGTTTCATTATATGATCGCTCTTGTTCTAAACGGCGAAGATGAAGCTCGGGGGTCTCTTGGACAGCGCTTTTAAGCCATCGTTTTGCTCGCTCCATCAAAGCCGGAAGTTCTTTCTCCTGCTTTTTTTTCTGCGCTAAAATTTCAGGCCATGATTGAATCATCACTCCCCGTGCCTCTACCACCGCGCGCGCCGCTTCGCGCGCCCGTTCATTGCTCGCCATCTCCCCTCCCAACAATTCTTCAATCGCCGCTTTCATCTTCGGCTCGCCTCGCTGAAGCTCCGGCGAAGCGGGCGATTCTTTCTCTTCTTCTTTTGTCTCCACCTTCGGCTTTTTCTCCTCCTCCTTTTTTTCCTCCCCTTCTTTACGAGGCTCCCGAAACTGCTCAGGAAATAACTTCCTCTTCAGCGCATCACGATCTTCTCCAGAAGGCGTTTCTGTTTTTACCTGCTCTCTTTTTGTTGCCACCTCTTCTTCCCGCTTTATATATGTCTCCATCGCCTCACCCTGCGGCGTGAGTGGTTTTTCTCCTTCCAATCGTTTTTCTTCTTGTGCAATATAACGCTTCCAGCCCTCCACGCTTTCTTTTTCTGTGTATTGTTTTTCTTTTACTTTTTGTGACGCTTTCCCCGGTTCTTTCGCTGGCTCTGGCGCAGGCGCGCCTTCAACTCCTTTCATATCTTCTATAATATCATCTTTCTTTTTTTCTGCCAATGGTTCAAGCGGCGCCTCCACCCCAATCTCTTTTTCAATCAACGCTTTGGCGCGTTGAAGCCGCTCTATGCTTCGCTCTCGATAATTTGGATTTTCTTCTTTTTTCGCCCCCTCAATAGCATCGTTAATTTTTTTAATATCAAAATCATAATGTCCCGCCGTTTCGCGGTCAGCCGATTCCATGCCAAACTTTTGAAAATCCTCGTCAGAATCCCAAC
>CAYHZX010000057.1:2051-3496 GCA_964361355.1 uncultured Candidatus Saccharibacteria bacterium
AGCCGATCCACGAGTGCATCGTGAAATTCATCAAGTAAATGGGGATTATTGGCGCGCCGCGCGACATTCACGGCCTCCACAATGCCTTTTGAAAACGCGATGGCCGCAAGCTCCTCAATCTGCTCGCGATGGTCTAACCCGGCAAGAGGGTCATCAACCGGTTGTAATTGAGAGGGCTCGGAAGGCGTTAAAGAAGGTAGCGGCTGCGCATTCGGCAAAGACGATACCGGGGGCGCGGGTGGCGTTTCTCGCGCGCGTTCGATATGCTCTTGCACTGCTTCTCTTATCAGCTCTTTTCCATCGCGCTGTTCCCCCTTCGCTTCAAGCTCACGTTTTTTTTCGCGCAATATGGTTTCGAGCGCTTCTATTTCCTCACGCAATTGTTTTGGTTTTTCTTCGGGCATGATTAAAAAATTTGAGAGGCCGCGAAGAAAAGCGTGTCGTGTTACGCTGTAACATTTTTTTTGATTTTTTGAAACGTTTGCTTGCGTTCAAAATTTCTAAATAAAGAGGAACGCCATTCTTATCAATATCAAGAAGAACGCCGTCACTCACTTCTTTTGTATGCGCGACATTGCCGCGTTGAAATACAACATTAAATGCATCAGCAATAGGATCGTAGGTAATATCCATAGTTATAAATGATCGATAAAATATTGAGTGATAACGAAAATTGTTTCTCCTTCGCGCTTAAAAACGACCTTTAGATAACAACGTTTCCATTTGTGAAAAGCGTAATAATACCCGTACTCATAAACCATTTTCTCACAATCATTAATGGTTTGCAAGACAAGCGTTTTTGGGATGTGTCGCTCTCGCAATTTTTCCAATGCGTGACGAGTAAAGATAACACGATTTTTCATGAGGAAATTTTCACCACACCTTTCTGATCAATAAAATATGTCTCAACGCCAAGATCGGAGAAATGGGCGTGAATTATCTGTGCTGCTTGCCGGTGTTCTTCTTGATGAAAAGCAAATTCTTCTTCTTCTAAATTATGAAATCGCGTAAAGCCACCGTACGCGCCGCAATCATGATGCGTGAAAAGCATGACGCGCGGCGTTGCGTGGAGCCGAACAGACGCGGCAAGTTCGCGCAACATAAATTCACGATCGCTTTTTTTTTCCGGGGACGCCAATATTTTAGCGCCTCCCGCGACTGATTCTAAATCAAAACGCTTCACATCTTGCGCGCGGAGAACGCCTCTAAAGGCAGGCGAAAAACGATCATCAAAACACCGAATCACAAACGCTTGCGCTTGATAATGATCAAGCGAAGTGGGATGCGAAAAAATATATTGTTTGTTCATGGCGTTTGTTCTTTTTAATTACGAAATACTTTGAATAACGAAATGCAAAAGGCGAGAGGGGCGGTGTTTTTCTTTTTTTGTAGGGCTCCCTGTGACGACCTCGCGTAGCGAGGGAGGACAAAAGACATGGGAATGT
>CAYHZX010000058.1:0-3449 GCA_964361355.1 uncultured Candidatus Saccharibacteria bacterium
GAAACCGGCGGGAAGCAATATCTTATCTCGCCGAAACAGAAAATAAAAATAGAAAAAATAGCTTCGGCGGAAGGGGAGCGATTTGTGTTTGATCGCGTACTACTTATCGCGGAAGATGACGGAGAAAATATAAAAATCGGAGCGCCCTATCTTGAGGGTACTGTCGTGGAAGCACGCGTGTTCAAACAAGGGAGAGCGAAAAAAATTAAAATGCTGCGTTATAAATCAAAGACGGGTCGCCGCCGCCGCAAAGGCCACCGCCAGCCATTTACCGAGGTGGAAATTATTACTATTAAGCCTTAAAAAAACAAGAAACAAATTTCTTAAATCCTAGGTTTGTTTCTTGCTTTTTCTTAAGACAAAATGAAAAAACGTGTTGAATGTAACATCACGGGGCGCGTGCAAATGGTAATGTACCGCGATTTTACGAAACGCGCCGCACGCCGCCTTGGTCTCACCGGTTTTGTGAAGAATAATTCTAATGGAAGTGTAGCCGTTATGGCAGAGGGGGAAGAGGATGATTGCCGCGCGTTTCTTAAAAAATTAGAAAAAGGCCCTCTTCTCGCGCGCGTTGATCGCCTAGAGGCAATGTGGAAAGAAGCCGCAAGTGACTTTTTAGATTTTCATATTGTTTATTGAAATAATATGAACGATATTAAGTGCATCGGCCTTATTATTGATGGCAACCGCCGCTGGGCGAAAAACCGTGGTTTAACGCCTATGCGCGGTCACGAAGCCGGCTCTAAAAAATTGAAAGAATTTTTAGACTGGGTGCGCGATATCGGCGTACGGCATGTTATTGCCTATGTCTTTTCTACTGAAAATTGGAATCGTTCCCCTCGCGAGGTCGTCTATCTCATGCGATTGATAAACCGTTTTTTTACCCGCGATTTAGCGGAATTAAAAAAGAAAAAAATACGGATTCGTGTGGCAGGTATCCGTTCCATGCTTTCAGGCAATATTCAAAAGCTGATAGAACGAGCAGAGCGAGAAACCGCCTCTTTTAAAGATTTTACTCTTATGTTAGCGCTCTCCTACGGAGGAAAAGATGAAATTGTGGCGGCCGCGAATGGTCTCATGGCAGATAAAGAAAAATTAAACGGGAAAGAAATTACGAAGGAAGATTTCGCGCGCTATTTATGGACCGCCGGTATTCCTGATCCCGATCTTATTATTCGCACCGGCGGCGAGATGCGTCTCTCGAATTTTTTGCCATGGCAGTCGGCGTACAGCGAACTCTTTTTCCTCCCTATCTTTTGGCCTGATATTACGAAAGAAGAATTTTTGCGCGTGCTTGAAGAGTATCGCTCCCGTCAGCGCCGATTTGGAAAATAATGTGAGTGTCCCTACGAGGATTCGAACCCCGATTTCAGGCTTCGGAGGCCTGCGCTCTATCCAGTTGAGCTATAGGGACTGATGTTGACAGGATAGGGGAAATTTGTATAAGGTACAACTATATAAAAAAGCCGCAGAAATAGGCAACCATAAGGCCTATTGAGGCAAAAAGCAAACTTCTTGCGGCTTTGCCGTATTTTTATTTGTTATATGCCCCATAGAGCACCATTAGGGCGGGGCAAATCAATGATTAAAAGGGGGCAATAACGGTTACAAATCATAGGCGTAAAGTCGAAAAAGTAAAGACATTAATAATAACGCAACGTTGTCTTACGGGGTATGCCGTTAACACGCGCTCAAAAAGAAGAAATTGTCACGGGGCTCACGCAATTGTTCGCGGATTCAACCATTGCTATCTTTTTGAATTTTCACGGGCTTTCGGTAAAAGATGGCACGGCGATGCGCCGTGATTTTTTGAAAAACACATTGCGTTATCGCGTGGTTAGAAAAACATTTCTTGCGCGCGCGATCGCGCAATACAGCGGCAAAAAGCTGCCCACGCTTGCCGGAGAGATTGGCGTGGTGTTCGGCGGAGAGGCATTGAGTGCTGCAAGAGAAGTTGTGCGTGTAGCGAAAGGAACCAAGGCGCTTACGGTGCAAGGCGGGTGGTGGGGACATACATCTGCCTCGCCGAGTCAAGGCGAGTGGATGGAATCACGCCAAATCGTAGCGCTCGCCGCGATTCCGAGCCGTGAAGTTCTGCTCGCTCAGTTGGTTATGATAATAAACGCGCCAATGAGAAATATGGTGGGAACACTTGCGGGCATTCCACGGCAATTTATCGCAACATTGGAAGCAATCGGTAAAATTAAAAAATAGGAAATATAAAAAGGGTCATCTGTCATTAGTCATAAGTTATCAGTCAACATTATTATGGACGAACAAATCGAAATTCCCGAAAAATTCAAAACGCTTGTCGAGACAATCGCGACAATGAGCGTGCTTGATCTTTCTGAACTTGTAAAGGTGCTCGAGAAAAAGTTTGGGGTCTCCGTTGCCATGCCGATGATGGCAGCCGCCTCGACTCAAGCGGGTGCGGCGGGAGAAGAGGCGAACGAAACGCCTTCCACGGTGAGTGTCAATCTTATCAGCGCGGGAGGTCAGAAAATCCAGGTGATTAAAGTATTGCGCGAAGCGCTTGGCTTGGGGTTAAAAGAGGCGAAAGATATCGCGGACGCCGCACCAAAAATCATCAAAGAGGGTATTGCGCGCGAGGAAGCCGAAGAGTTAAAGAAAAAATTGGAGAGTGCGGGAGCGACGGCAGAGATTAAATAAGAGAAGCGATATGGCTTCGCGCATTCTCGAAAAATTATTTGCCTCCCCGATACTGATTCGGATGGTGCGTTTTTTCTATTTGAATCCCAACGTGATATTTCTGCGGGAAGAAATTAAAGAACGCATCGGGGGGGAGGCAACCAATCTTCGCAAAACGATCGCGATGCTCGAGCACATCGGATTTTTAAAACAGAGATTGATTTCGGTTCCTTCTTCAAAGAAAATAAAAAAAGAAGGATTTCTTCTCAATCGCGCGTTTCCTCTTTTCCAAGAGCTTAAAGATTTAGTGCTCTCGCCATCACCCATCTCGAAACCAGAGCTTGTACGCGCGCTTAAACACTTAGGGCGCGTGAAGTTGCTTTTGCTCTCCGGCGTGTTTATTCGCAAAGAAGATCAGCGGGTTGATTTGTTTGTCGTGGCCGATGGCATCAAACCCTATTTGTTTGAACGCTTGATGCGTCATATAGAAGCCGAAATTGGTAAAGAATTAAATTACGCGCTCATGACCTCGCAGGATTTTACCTATCGCTTTAATTTGTCTGATCGTTTCATCCGCGAAATCTTCGACGCTCCACGCGAAATTTTGATAAATAAACTTGAAGGAGTAACATTGAAATAATCGGCGCCTTCAGGGTCGACGCAGAGAAAATAAAAATGCGCGCATAGCTCAGTGGCAGAGCGTTCGATTCACATTCGAAAGGTCGTAGGTTCAATCCCTACTGCGCGCACCACGTTGGAAAAGTCAATGCCTCGCCCCGCCTTCGGCGGGTCTCGGCGAC
>CAYHZX010000059.1:0-3423 GCA_964361355.1 uncultured Candidatus Saccharibacteria bacterium
TCCTGCTAGAGCATGGTCATGAAGACTATAGGCATAAACTTGCTAGGTTTGGGCTCCCTGCCTACGATATTCATGAAATGATTACAAACGTAGATGGTATACATAATGGCGTAGAAGGACTGCTTTTTAAGACAGGCCAGACCGTATTTGGAGAACATCTGGTTCTTAACACATTACCAAAGGATGTAGCAGATTCACACCTTTCTGGAGACATACACATAACAAATACTGGAATATGGTCACTCCTCCCAGATACAATATTTGTAAACATCAAAGAACTTATTGAAGATGGAATTGACCTTAGAGGCAAATTCCTTGGCGTAACAAGGCTGTCACCAGTTAAGACCTTGGATGATCTTACCACATCACTTTCGTTACTTACTTCGTTATTATTCAAGGAGGCATCACAAGAGGTAATTATGGATGGTTTGATAACAGTTTTACAAAAATACTCAAAAAACCTATCAGAAGTTGAAGAAAAAATAGCAAGTACATTTGCAACTACATCGTCCACACCACGATACGGCAAAAATGCAACACTTGTTTCCTTCAGAATATCACTTGGAACTGATTCTAACTCTAAAATCATAGGTGCAGTGCTTGCCGGATACAAAAAATATGTAAAATCAACGCCTATTCCACATATAGGAATAATCATAGACTATGAAAAAGGCAAAGTCAGCGAGTTTTCCACTATTCTTTCTGAGATTATAGCTTTAGGAGGACGTGTGATCTTCACCAAGGGTGCTCTAACATCGAATAAGGGAATATTGCGTGTAGACACAAAAAACACTGGTACAACATCAATTAACCTACAATCACTTTCCATAAACCTGCCTAGGCTCGCATTTGAGTCCAATAAAGATGAAACCTATTTTAGAGCACGACTGGCCCTTTTGATGAAACCTGCACTTGCAGCAATGTCGCTTAGAAAGAAAGAGATCACTGATCTTACTAGACGTGGACTGAATCCAATTCTTGCAAATAACACACAGTATATGCAAAAGAGCTCAATCACACTTGTAGTTAATCTGATAGGCCTAAAAGAAGCGGTCTTTGGAATACTTGGATATCAGGACAACAAAGCAGGTCAGGAAATACTCATGAAGGTGCTTGAAACAGCCATAGAAGTTGCAGCCAAGAAGGGAAAAGAGATGGGAGATAATGTTACTATATCCATGACTGAAAGCGATGCTGCAGCTAGGTTTTCTGCATTAGATGGTGAAAAGTATGGCAAGATGTCAGTCCTACAATACGTGGAAGGCGATTCCTATTCAGAAGGAATGGCACTAAATGCTTCGGAAATTGATGGAATGACTCTGAAAGCAGACAAAATTATAGAGTGTAACCATATATCCAAGATGCTAAATGGTGGTTTACTGATCCAGCTAAAGATACCTGATGGTACAGACACAGCAGGAATAAAAAAGGCAATAGAAAAGACAAGCGAACTTGTAGGATCGTTCAGGCCAATCAGAAAGGTACCTATTTGTGGCAATTGTGGTATAAAGGATGAAAAGCTTGCTGATAAGTGTCCTACCTGTAAGTCCCCATACATACTAACATAAAGTACGCCACAGTTTTGGCTAGGTTATAGAAGATCTTGAATAAACCTCTTTTCAAAAAAATTAGAAAATACAATCAGATTTTTCTGAAATTTAGATCTATATTTTTAGTTTTTATTTAGGATTGATCTGATCCATACCATAGTAACTGTAACTGTGTCAACAAAATTGATCCAAAGATCCACTTTGGAAAATTTTTTTTCGCCTCAATCTTTATTATACTCTATTTTCTTACCTCTGCGGGGAGACGTATGACAGATTTTTCACAAATAGAGAACTCGATCATTGAAGTCAAAAAACGCGATGGACGAGTATTAAATTTCCAGAAAGATAAAATTTCAAACGCCGTATACAAAGCATTAATTGCCTGTAATAGGCCAGATCGCAGCCTAGCTGATAAATTGGCTGATGGCGTAATGACAAAGCTTCTAAAACAAGGATTTTCGGCAGCGGATCCACCAAGTGTAGAAGATGTCCAAGATATGGTTGAATCAACCCTAATAGATGAAGGACTAGGCGAAATTGCCAAAGCCTACATACTATACAGGCACGAACGAAGAAAGGTACGAGAAGAAAAGATGAAAGTTCTTAATGCAAAATCACTTGATAGTGTTGCAAAGAAATTTGATCTTAACTGCCTCAGAGTTTTAGCATCTAGATACTTGATGCGTAACAACAAGGGTATGATAATTGAAAGTCCAGGCGAGATGTTTGAGCGTGTGGCTGTTTTAGTAGGACTAGCCGATGTACTAAAGGACAATTCCGTCTTTGATGTGACAGGTGGAAGGACCCAAAACATTGATGACGCCAAAAAATATCTTGACAAACTTGATGACTTTAATTACAAATTCAAGATAGGCAAGTATCATCTAAACAAGTGGCACTTTAGAGCATTAATCTCTCACTATATTGACCTAGCAAAACACGGTCAGATGAGGGTAAGTGTAAAAGAATTTCTCACCATGCTTGCGGCTCAAAAATTTGAGCATTATGCTGAGAGAATTGCAGAATACTATGATTTGATGGTCTCACAAGACTTTCTACCTAACTCTCCGACAATGATGAATGCTGGAGGAAGACTGGGACAGCTGTCAGCATGTTTTGTACTTGCTATGCCTGACGACATGGAGCAAATAATGAAATCCTCTTCTGATGCCGCGCTGATCTTCAAATCAGGTGGAGGGGTTGGAATAAACTATTCTGATCTAAGAGAAGAAGGCGACATGGTTGCATCAACATCAGGTGTTGCATCAGGCCCTGTGTCATTTATGAACATCATAAACACCGTGACTGAAGTTGTCAAACAAGGAGGAAAACGTAGAGGTGCAAACATGGGAATACTTGAAGCTTGGCATCCAGACATTGAGAAATTCATTACAGCAAAAACAAAACCAGGAGTTTTAGAAAACTTTAACGTTAGTGTAGGAGTATGGGAAGATTTCTGGAACGCACTTGTAAATCCAGGTGATGGAAAATACACACTGCGCAGTCCTCGCGATAAATCACCAATACGTGAAGTAAATGCGTACCAGCTTATTGATCTAATTGCACTTTCAGCATGGAAGAGTGCAGAACCTGGATTGATCTTCTTTGATCTTATTAACAAATACAATGTATTTGCAAAGGCGCGTGGCATACCTATACGAGCTACAAATCCTTGCGGAGAACAGAGCTTGTATCCATATGAATCATGTAACCTAGGATCTATTAATGTTGCAAACTATGTCAAAAGAAAAGCAGATGGACAGTATGAGTTTGACTGGCAGAGATATGAGGAGACAATCAGGAAAACCACAAGATTCCTAGATAATGTAATAGAAGTAAACAATTATCCAATCCCTGAGATCGACCAGGCCTC
>CAYHZX010000060.1:0-3088 GCA_964361355.1 uncultured Candidatus Saccharibacteria bacterium
GCAATAGCGACTTCGGTGGTAAGAAGCATGGCCGCGGCAGACGCGGCATTCTGCAATGCGGAGCGCGTTACTTTTACCGGATCCACCACACCTACTTTTATTAAATCTTCGTATCGCGCCGTTACCACGTTATACCCATAATTGCCTTTTAATTTTTTGACTTCTCCTACGACGACATCGCCGGGAAGGCCCGCGTTTTCGGCGATCTGCCAGAGCGGGCGTTCAATGGCTCTTCGCACAATCTGCATGCCTAAACGCTCATCGGCATCGCTGCCTTCTTTTTCCATTTTGCTGATAGCGCGATCAAGCTCTTCAAAGGCGCGCAAAAGCGCGACCCCGCCTCCCGCCACAATTCCCTCCTCAATGGCGGCTTTAGTGGCAGAGACCGCGTCCTCAATGCGATGCTGTTTTTCTTTCTGCTCCACTTCGGTGGCAGCCCCCACGCGAATAATGGCAACCCCGCCCGAAAGTTTCGCGTAGCGCTCGCGCAATTTCTCGCGATCAAAATCCGATGTGGTTTCCTCAACCTGCATTTTGATTTGAGCCACGCGTTTTTCTATTTCTTGTTTTTTGCCGCGGCCTCCCACGATGGTGGCGTTGTCTTTGGTGGCGATAATTTTGCGTGCCGCACCCAGCATTGACAATTCTACTTTGTCTAATTTTAAGCCGAGTTCCTCGGAGATCACTTGTCCGCCCGTAACGATTGCGATATCAGCCAGAAGTTCTTTGCGCCGGTCGCCATAGCCGGGCGCTTTAATCGCAAGCGCGTGGAAAATGCCGCGAATTTTGTTAACCACCAAAGTGGCGAGCGCTTCGCCCTCCACGTCATCGGCGATAATCACAAGTTCTTTTTTGCCTTGATTCGCTAGCTTTTCCAAAAGGGGCAAAATATCGTTGATGGCGGAAATCTTTTTATCCGTAATCAAAATCGCCGGATTCTCATAGACCGCCTCCATGCGCTCGGCGTTGGTGATCATGTAAGGAGAAATATAGCCGTGATCAAATTGCATGCCTTCCATTAATTCATGCGAGATGCCGAATGTTTGGGATTGTTCCACGGTAATGACACCATCTTTGCCTACGGTGGCGATAATTTTCGCAATCTCGTCGCCAATGAGCGGATCCTTTGCCGAAATCGTGGCAACCTGTGCGGTCTCTTCCCGTTTTGTCGCAGAGATGGGAAGGGCGATTTTCCGCAAATGCTCCACCACTAACCCGGTCGCGCGCTCAATGCCGCGCTTCATGACCATGGGGTTAGCGCCCGCGGTGACATTTTTGAATCCTTCGGCGACCATGCTCTGTGCCAAAAGGGTCGCGGTCGTCGTGCCGTCGCCTGCCACATCGTTTGTTTTCGAAGCAACTTCTTTTACCGTGGCCGCCCCCATCTGTTCAATTTTGTCGGGAAGATCAATCTCTTTGGCAATAGTAACGCCGTCGTTGGTAATAACCGGTCCGCCAAATCCGCGATCAAACACTACATTGCGGCCCTTGGGGCCAAGCGTGATTTTTACCGCGTTTGCCAAGGTATCTACTCCTCTGCGAAGCGCTTCGCGCGCTTCTCCATGAAATAAAATTTGTTTAGCCATGTTATTCTACTTTTTTTTTACCTGATCGCCAATAATTGCTAAAATATCCTCCTCTTTAGCGATGAGATATTCTTTGTCGCCGACCTTAATTTCATTGGGGCCATATTTAGAGAACAAGACAATCTGGCCTTTTTTGATTGATAAGGGAACCACGCGTCCGTCGTCAAGCCGTTTGCCCTCGCCTACGGCAATAATTTTGCCTTGTTCGGGGCGCTCTTTGGTAACCGTATCCGGAATCACAAGTCCGGAGGCGGTTTTCCCCTCGCGTTCATCGGCCGAAAGCGGCTCGATAAGCACGCGATCTCCTAAGGGAATAATATGGGAAGAAGAAAGTGTGTTTTTCATACAAAATTATATTATAGTCAAAAAAAGAAAGCTGTCAAGTCCCTGTATAAGAGCTTGATGAATAAGGAGCTTAACTTGCGCGCGTTACGCGTACAATCTATACTAGGAATATGACCTACGAAGAACAAATTGTGGCAGCGGTAAAAAAGACGCTTCCGGCGGTAGTTTCCATCGCCATCTCCAAAGATTTTGAACTCATAGAAAAAACGTTGCCATTCCAAGAATTCGGTATCATGCCGCAACGAGAGAATCTCCCCACCGACGAACAGGGACGCGTAAAACTCGGCGGCGGATCTGGTTTCATTGTAAGTTCCGATGGCGTCGTGCTTACCAACAAACATGTGATTATGGACGCGGAGGCAACCTACGCGGTGGTGGATTCGAAAGGGGAACGCTTTCCCATGCGTATCTTCGCGCGCGATCCGGTTCAAGATGTGGCAATTTTAAAAATAACGTCAGCGGATAAAAAGTGGCCAACCGTAGCACTCGGCGATTCGCAAAAACTGATGCTCGGCCAAACGGTCATTGCCATCGGCAACGCGCTTGGCGAATTCCAAAGCACGGTTTCTACCGGCATTGTATCGGGCCTCTCCCGCCTCATTACCGCCGTCACCGATATGCAAGGCACCGTAGCGCACCTACGCGGACTTATTCAAACCGATGCCGCCATTAATCCCGGCAATTCCGGCGGACCGCTTCTAAATATTGAAGGCGAAGTTATTGGCATCAATGCCGCCGTGGTATTTGGCGCCCAAAACATCGGCTTTGCCATCCCTATTGAAAAAGCGAAACGCGATCTTGCCGATATCGCCCAACACGGAAAAATTCGCAGGCCGTTTCTGGGCATTCGCTATGTGCTCTTAAATTCATTGTTTGCCAAACGCTATAGCCTCCCGGTTAATCATGGAGCGCTTTTGGTGCGCGAAAATGTTCCGGGCGATCACGCGGTGGTCCCCGGCAGTGCGGCAGAGAAAGCGGGCCTGCGCGAGCATGATATTATTCTTACCTGCAATAACGAACCGCTCACCGAACAAAAAACTATAGAGGACATGCTGGAAAACGCCTCCCCGGGTGATAACGTAACCCTCACTCTCTTGCGCGACGGCAAAGAAACCGACGCCAAAATAAAACTCGAGGAGTGGAAATAAGAAACAAAA
>CAYHZX010000061.1:0-3056 GCA_964361355.1 uncultured Candidatus Saccharibacteria bacterium
CGGAAAATAGTGCCTCCATCCCGCCGCCGAGACCTCGCCTAAAAAGTAGGTGGTATTACCGCCAGCGGCACGCTGAAACACCATAAGAAGCCCAAGAAGATATTGCCCGAGCGGGCGGGTGATTTCGTGTTTAATCAGCCATAAATCAAATTCAACCGCTGGCCGGAATCCAAAGGATCCTAAAATAAAATCGGCATCGCGCAACTGGCGCTCTTGCGGATAATTCCAGACATGCGGGATATAAACGAGCCAAATGAGTATGAGGCCGATGAGGAAAATGAGTAACGAGTGACCAGTAACGCGTAACGCGTAACTATATTCTTTAAATATTAAAAACCAAATAATCGTGAGTATTCCATAAAACGGCGCTAATAAAAATAATGAAAACTTGAGAAGCTGCGCGATGCCAAACGCGATGCCCGCGATTGCCGCTGTTTTCCATGAAGGATTCTTCAAAAACGCAAGAAACGTCGCAATCCCGATAAAAAAGCCGAACGCGGCGGCAACGTCAGTGGTCACATAGCGACCGTGCGCAAGAAGTGTTGGCGAGAGCGCAAAAAACGCGAGCGCCAATAATGCGGGCTTTTCGCCATACTGCTTGCGCGCCCACCAAAAGAAAAGCAATCCGAAAAGGACGGTGAGTAGCATCATGGGCACGCGCGCCAAGCGTAAAATCGTGTCGGGATTATTGCCTGACTGATACAGAAAAGCGCGCCCAAAATTCCATTGGCCGTTGACGTCTTCCTGCCAAGAGCGCGAAAAAATAGGAAACGAAAAACGGCGTGTTAAAAGCGGCAATGCCGCCAAATCTTTAATCAACGGCGGATGCTCGGGATTAAGCCGTATATCAAATTGCGTCATATAACTATAGCCAGCCGGAATATGCGCCAGCTCATCCATAATAGCCGTATCATTCCACACGGAAGTCAGCATGAGGAGAAACATGATCACAAGAATCAATCCAGCAATCATCGTATAAACATTGGCTTTCGCTTGCATGCTCTTCATGCTCTTTATTATTCCACACTTTCATTCCCGCGTCATGTGGTATTTTTTATATTTCATCCACTCCTTGATTTGCCGCACGGGGCGATTTTTAATTCCTTGCAAATTTTTTCAAAATATCCAATTGGTCCTGATAGGTGGCGACTTTCGCAAGCACTTGCGAGGCGTAATCGAAGCTTGACTACAATAATTGACCTTGCTATACTACAAATATCAATACGGAAAGGTCCCTCTATGAGTTCCGTCTCATGGGGGGCCCTTTTCATTTTAACTCCAATCGCGATCGCATTTCTTCGATAAATACGTGACTACCTCGCGCTTCTCGTTTCAATAAAATTGAGCACCATTTTCTATTGGGACTAATAACATATCCAAGTTTATCGATTTTTCGTAAATGTTTCACTAGGCACTGAAAATCTCCGTCTCCGGTTACAATAGCCGCTTTATCGTAGTCATTAAGATCAATCATTGTCTGGAGTACCAATTCAGCGTCACAATTACCTTTTATCTCGCCATCTTGATTGGGAAGTGTTGGCTTGAAAATCAATGTGTAACCCATTTTCTGAAAATCCCGATACATATCTTGATTCCCGCTAATATATCCAACAAACATATATGCCGTGGTAACGCCATATCGTTCGGCAAGCAATTTTCTAAATCGCGCCCAATCAAGTTTCCAACCCAACATCATGACGCCTTTGTGTGTATTCGTATTGTCGATGAATGCAAAGTTCCTCAATCGTTTTTTCATGGTTTTAATTTTTCCTGCTTGCAAATTTTTTCAAAATATCCAATTGGTCCTGATACGTGGCCACTTTCGCAAGCACTTGCGAGGCGTAGGAACGGCCGAGGTAGGAATTCCAATTTGAACCGGCGAAGTATTTCGCCGCGGCTTTACGCTCATCGCTATCTGCGCCATTGTCTTTAAGAAGCAATGCGGAAGCCACAAAGGCGTCTTTCGGATCCCACGGGTTAGGCGGGGTATTGCCGGTAACCGCACTAATACGGCTTTCAAATAAAACCCACGTGGAAGGAATGAATTGGGCAGGCCCCATCGCGCCTCCCCACCCCACACGCTCTCCGCGGCTGTTGCGCATGGGGCAAGAGACCGGCATCGCCTCCGGATTAAGGCCTAAACGTTTCGTGATGTCCAAAAACGGATCGTGATCGCGCGAGGCTTTCATAACTGCTTTCCATTTATATTGCGGCGGGTCATCAGAAAGATTACACTGGCCAATATTTTTTCCCAACTCGGATTCCTGCGCGATAACGCCTAAAATAAAAGCGGCGCGCACGCCGGTTTTCTGCGAAGCAAGTTCTGCGTACGCTACCGCTTTTTCAAAGGGAATGGCGGGAGACCCTTGCAGCAAGAAAAGCTGGGTACGAATCGCGGCGGCATTCTTTTCTTTCGCCGTCAAAACTTTTTGATATTCCGACTCTTTGCCTTTCGTAATAGCGAGCAGATTCTGACGCTCCTTTTCTTTTTTATGAAGCTGGTTGCGTTCTATCTCAAGAAGTGAACGTAACTCGAATTCTTCTCCCTGCTCTTCTTCAAGCGATAATTTCTCGTTTTCTTCTTCGCCGCGCGTGGCGCGAAGCGTATCTAACGATCCCTGAAGCGCCTTCTGAACCATGCCGATATGTTCGGCTTCCCCCAACAGAGAAGAAAGGTTGGGATAGGTAAGCAACTGCTCAATGAATGAAATGTCATCAATTTCATGCACCGTCCGCAAGGACTCCGCAAGCGATTCTTTCTGGCGCTTAATGGTCGCGCTCAAAACGCCAATCGATGTTTCTTTAACACCTATGGCGCGCCCAAAATTCTCGATAGCCAACGTGCGCGCGCGGATTTGCAATTTCGCTTTGGTAATTTGAGCATCTAAAATGGCGATATCGCGCTCAAGCGAAGTAGCTTCGCGTTGTTTTTCACCCACTAATTTTTCCCACTTCCCAATCTCTCCTTCAAGGCGGGAAAGCTCTGCTTTAAGCTGCTCTCTGCGATTCACCACCGCATGAGCCGAGTTTGACTCGACGCCGGAAACCTCTTCTTC
>CAYHZX010000062.1:0-3040 GCA_964361355.1 uncultured Candidatus Saccharibacteria bacterium
CCACGTTTTTAAACGCCGAAATAACCGGTTCGAGATCGCCGTCTAAAATTTTCTCAATGCGGCGCCAGGATTTTTTGAGGCGGTGGTCGGTCAATCTATCCTGCATAAAATTGTAGGTGCGGATTTTCTCCGAGCGGTCGCCCGTGCCGATCTGGGCTTTTCGCTCCGCCTGCCCCGCCATCTCTTGGCGATGAGTCTGCTGGTCCAGCAATTTAGCCCGCAAAATACTCAATGCTTTTTCACGATTTTGCTGCTGGGATCGCTCTTGTTGGGAACGTACCGTGATTCCACTTGGTTTATGCAAAACGCGCACGGCCGTCTCCACCTTGTTGACATTCTGCCCACCCGCTCCTCCCGACCGAGAAAACGTTATTTCCAAATCCCTCTCTTTAATATCAACCTCTTGAGGGGTCGCACTCTTAAGAACCGCTACCGAAGCGGTGGAAGTATGGATACGCCCAGATTTTTCCGTTTTAGGAATCCTCTGGATCCGATGCACGCCGGATTCGTATCGCAGCTTCTCGTAGACCCCCTCTCCGCTTATTTCAAATATCAAATCATCGAGTGCTTGGACACGCCATCCTTGGGCACTCATGTAATTGCGATACATGCGCGCCAATTCATCGGCAAACAACGAGGCCTCGTTACCTCCGACTCCCGCGCGAATTTCCATAATTACGGTTTGGATCATGCCTTCTTTTGTTTTTGTCGGCGGTTCTCATGCTTTGTCTGTTTTTCTTGCCGGATGTCCACTGGTTTTGCTCGACGCGCACGCACGCGAAAGCGCTCCACTCTTCCGGCAGTGTCAACAATTCTTCCCTTGCCGGTATAGAGCGGGTGGCACCTGCTACAAATTTCCACTGCTATCAATTCTTTTGTGGATCCGATGGTAAATTCGGCGCCGCACGCGCACCGCACGCGCGCGGCAGGAAAGTAGGGAGGATGGATGTCTTTTTTCATATCATGGTTGTATCATGACGCGGTACTCTTGTCTAGCGCGGCGTTTTGTACTACCGTAGGCGATATGCCCCGTAGAGGGTTTAATATATGGCTGAACAACCACAACCATCGCAACCGCAACCAACTCTCGATCCGCGGGCAGAGGAATTTTTTCTTACCGGACTTCATTTTGGCTATTCTAAAACACGCCGCCATCCGCGCATGAAGCCCTATCTAGCGGGCCTTAAAAACAATGTTGAAGTCTTCAATTTAGAAAAAGTGCTTGTCAAACTCAAGGCGGCAGAAACCCTTTTAGAAGAACTTGGCCAAAAAAATGGCATGGCATTATGGGTGGGCACTAAACCGCAAGCCGCTCCTTTTATCAAGGCCGCCGCGGCAGCTCTCGAACACCCTTCCGTGCATCAGCGCTGGCTGGGGGGAACGCTTACCAACTTTACCGCGATCCGCAAACGTGTCCAGCAAGGCATGAATCTAAAACGCGAGCGGGAGGAAGGCCAGCTTGGAAAATACACCAAGCAAGAACGCGTGAAAATCAACAAAGCGCTTGAACGCTTTGATCATGTGTTTTCCGGCTTAGAATTGTTAAGTCGCGTGCCGGAAATTCTGGTCATCATAGACCCCAAAGAAGAATTAACCGCCTTGCGGGAAGCCACTCAACTTGGTATTCTCACCGTAGCATTGCTCAACAGCGATACCGATCCTCTTTCAGTCACGCACCCAATTCCGGGCAACGATAACGCGCCGGCAAGCATTCGCGCCATTATTGAAGCGCTTCGCGGCGCCTACGAAAAAGGAAGGAAAAATTATTTGCAAAATAATGACGAATCAAAGCCAGATAAAACGACTTCGTGACGAAACGGGCGCCGGTTTCTCTCACATCCGCGCAGCTCTTGAAGAATCGGCGGGTGACACCAGCCGCGCTAAAAAGATTCTTCAGAAAAAAGGGGCGGAAATTGCCGCGAAAAAAGAATCCCGCGCTACCAAGGCGGGCCTCGTGGAGGCCTATGTGCACCATGGTGCTACGATTGGCGTGCTTATGGAGTTGCGCTGTGAAACTGATTTTGTGGCGCGCAGCCCTTTATTCAAAAAGTTCGCTCATGATATTGCCATGCACATTGCCGCCACAAATCCTCACGATCTCCTCTCGCTCACCAACGAACTATTTATCAAAGATGAAAGCGCTACCATCGGAGAAATGATTGCCGCCCGCACGGCTTCTTTTGGAGAGCGCGTTGAAATAACCCGTTTTATCCGCTACGCTTTATGATCACCATTACCATAGCGCTCATCGGATTAGGAATAAGTATCGCGGGGATTTGGACCCTCATATACCGGCATTGGCATGTTAAAAATATTGAAGATGCCACAGAGGATTCGATTTCTCACGATATAAATCCCCCCTTGTTTTTTGAAGAATTTTTCGCGATGCTCAAAACGCGGAGCGCTCTTTTCTGGCAGGCAAACTTGCGCAACCACGTCTTTTATGGATTTGAAAAAACGCTCGCGTGGTGCGAAGACGCGTTTAAGCGTATCGCGGCGTTTTTGCGGCTTATGCGTAGCCACATACGGCGCCGGCAGTTAAACGGGGTGAATCAAGAGGATCGATACTGGCATAACCTCAACTCGTGGAATGCTCGCCGCTTAAAACTACGCCTCCGCCGCAAGAAAAATAGCGAGGAGGAATAAACAAAATTGCCATCTTAGCCACCTTAGCTCAGAGGAAGAGCAACGGTTTTGTAAACCGTAGGTCCTCGGTTCGAATCCGAGAGGTGGCTCCAGTTTTGTAGAAAAAGATAAAGAAGACCCAAGAGCGTGGGACGCGCGAAGCGCGTCCCATCAAAAAGTCGGTCTTTTGTCTGAAACTCGGATTCTGGAGTGGCTATATGATTCCGCTCGAACTTACTTTACCTGCTTGCCCGCCAAAGCCTTGGCGATGGAGGGCGGCGGCGAGGAAGTTCCCCCGCGAATCCGCCATCTGGCGGACGGAAAGGCGGCGTCTGCCCGCCGAAGCCTCGGCGCAGGCGGGGAGCCGCACGAATGACAATTTCAAGTTTTTCTTTGGCGGATTCGGATTTACTGA
>CAYHZX010000063.1:0-2952 GCA_964361355.1 uncultured Candidatus Saccharibacteria bacterium
GAGGCGGGATTTTTGACTGCGTTCGAAGTTGAGCGGATGGGTATCGCTTTCCAAAAACTTGAGGAAAAGATGAAATATCTAAAGAGGGGATTTTCCTTAAAAGACGAAGACTTAAATTTAGATTTAGGTCCGGTAGGAGAATTAATGTGATCCCGCCTAAGCTTACCTTGTAGCTTTTCAGTACTAATCGTACACGCTACAAGGGGCGCTTGGTCGGCGGGCAAGAAAGAAAGGAGGTTGAATATATGGCGGCAACAATGCTACAGGCCACCAATTTGGCAGAGATTTTGGATCGAATCCTTGATAAAGGTGTCGTTATCGTAGGGGATATCAAGATTGATTTAGTTGATGTTGAGCTTTTAACTATTAAAATAAGACTTTTAATAGCTTCAGTTGAGCGGGCTAAAGCTATGGGTATCAACTGGTGGGAAGGTGATCCTTTCTTGAAAGGAACCGAGTTTAAAAAAATAAAGGAGGAGAATATGGAACTTAAGAAAAGATTGGCTTTGCTTGAGAAAAAAATAAAAGCTTAAGTTTTAGATGGAAAGGAGGTAAAAAGAATAATGAAACTGGGAAAATTTATAGGATTTACTAATCCTGTCACTAATGAAGGGATGCGGGCTTTGGTAATTGTGCTGGGAGCACTAGTGGTAATTGCCGGAATTGTATATGTTGCTAATGGTAATTTTGGAAAAAGAAAGGAGTCAGCCATAGTTACGGTTACTCCCCAACCAACTATTGCAACTCCAATTCCAACTATTACGCCGTTGATAAAGGAGAAAGAATTGTTGGCCTCCCCAAGCTCAACCGTAAAAGTAAGCAAACCTACAGGGATACTAACACCGGCTGTTAAAGGAGCAACCGTGTCACCGACACTCATAAAATGAGAAAACAAACGTTTAAAACGTTCTTTTTATTGGGATGGTGGAGTTTGGTTTTGGTAATAATTCTTATGTATAGCTTAGGAAATATTTTTAGTGTTAATAAGGTGTCAGCTCAAACAAGGGAAATCAAGGGTGAAGTTCTTGGATATGTAAGTGATTGGAGAGTCAAGAGACTGGAAGAATTTTTTATTAAAAATGGTTCTCCTTTAGCGCCCTTTGCCGGTGTTTTTGTGGTGGCTTCGGACATATATCAGTTTGACTGGAGGCTTCTTCCGGCAATTTCGGGTAAGGAAAGTTCTTATGGAAAGAAAATCCCTTGGGATAAGGCAAATGACCGACACTCGTTTAATCCTTTCGGTTGGGGAATATATGGTGATCAGATTATCTCTTTTGGCGGATGGGAGGATGGTATCTTAAGGGTTGCTACCGGTCTTCGTCGGGAGTATTTTGACAAAGCATTGCTCACAACAGAGCTTGTCATGAGAAAGTTTACTCCTCGCTCGAATGGTTCATGGGCACGAGATGTTGAAACCATTATGGAGAAAATTAGCCCAGACGGATTTGAAGAAAAACAAATGTTTAATAATCAAAATTCTAACAGAAAGGAGGTGAAAAACAATATGTTAACTGCGTTTTTGGCACAAGGAGTCATTACAACTATTCCAAACACAGAGGTTGTTACTGAGACTGTTAAGATAATCACTGATCTGGCTACCGCTTTTGGTACTTGGCAGATGATGTTTATCGCTATTTTTTTGGTAGCAGATATAATCTTAGGGCTTGCTGCGGCAATCGCTAGCAAAGAGTTTAATTTTAACAAAGTGGCAGGCTTTATGAAAACTGGCGTAATACCTTATCTTTTTGGCTTTGCAGTTGTAGAGATGGTAGCTTCCCAGTTTGGTCAGTTAGGTCAGATAGCCACAACGGCTATTTTTATTGCTATCGTGCTCAATCTTATAGGAAGCATCATCAGCAACCTGGCCAATTTGGGGGTAAATATGCCCACAGTTCTTAAGAAAAAGGTTTAAGTTAGCCGGGACTGTTTTCGATCAAGAGGATTCAAACCTGCCCTCTCAAATAAGTTTACGTGAAGTGAAGGGCAGGTATGGAAGTACATTTGTGATGGAGAACTAATAAAGCCACCAAAACTTGACCCCGCCCTAATCTTACTTCTCGCCTTTTCAACACTATTCGTATACGGCTCGAAGAGCGATTTTACGGGGTCTGCGCTTTGCTTGACAAATTGATAATCCCATAGTATAATACCCAAAGCGTTAGAAACCTACCTTATTCGGTAGGTTTTTTTGATGGTCACGAATATGAACAATCATCAACGAAAACTTTTAATCGTTCCCATTTTTCATACAAAAGAAGATATGGGAAGTCTAGGAAACCAGCTATCTATAGCAGATGGTTATACCGCTATGGCTTCTGACTTCTGGCAGGAGGTCAAAGAGAGAGTGAAGCATTACATTAATGGCATTCCCAAGGTAAAAGTCTATCAAGATGGGTTGCCGGATACTCAAGGGAAGTTGGTAGAAAAAATCTTAAGTCAGGTGCAAAGTCCAAATTATGAACTTTTGCGTTTCTTAAAAGAAAAAGGAGCAAAAGTTTTTGGCACCGAAGATCAGGAACTTTTAAAGAAAGAGTATGAATTTATCAGTCAGATTCTTAGAACTCGAGATGACGCGAAGAAAAATAGACTAAGGCAGGTTTATGAGAGTCAGGCTAGTGAACTTTTAGTTAAACGTGATACCTATATTGCCGATCGAATCGATAACACTCTCAATAGAGGCGATTTGGGGATTCTTTTCATTGGCGCTACCCATGACATAAAAGAAAAACTTCCTAAAGATATTCAAGTTGAAACTCTATGATACAATTACATACAGTCAGCTCAATGCGCGCGGCGCTCAATTCTAAATATTGCATGAAGGCGCAATTAAAAGCGCGCAATCTTGTTAATGGACAAGCCAACGAACAGTCCAATGGTGAACACTTTTCCTATAAAGAAGGTCAACATAGAGTAGTTTCAAATGGCCAAAAAACGGTAAATGATAATGGAAAG
>CAYHZX010000064.1:0-2877 GCA_964361355.1 uncultured Candidatus Saccharibacteria bacterium
CATTTTTTGCGATAATTTCACAGTCCACAATTTCGTCGGTGTTCTTTAATCGGATTGCATGTACGCCATGCGCGGATCTTCCCATATTACGCGTTTGTGATTCGCGAAAACGAATGCTTTTTCCATTGCGCGTTACCAACATTATTTCATCTCCCGTGTTGACTAAACGCACCCAGCGCAGAAGATCTCCTTTATCCAGAGTTACGGCAATAATGCCGGATGCGCGTACATCTTTGAAAAGCGAGAGCGGAGTTTTTTTGATAATGCCGCGCGTAGTTACCATAACAAGCGTAGCACCAGCCCCGGCTTTTTGCGATTTAGTGAGTGCGATAATAGAAGTAATTTGCTCGCCTCGCTGAGTCGAAGCGGATTCCCCCGCTTCAAGGGCTAAAAAGTTGGCGGCCGCTTTTCCTTTTGCCGCGCGGGACGCTTCGGGAATTTCGTACATTTTGGTTTGGTATACCTTGCCTTTATCGGTGAAAAACAAAAGATCGTCGTGAGTATTGGCGCGCGCGAAAATCCATACCCGATCTTCCTCACGCAACCCTTTGCCGGTAACCCCGCGCCCTCCGCGGCGCTGGAGACGAAATTCTTCGGGGCCTACGCGTTTTAAGTAATTCGCTTCGGTAAGAACCACCACTTCTTCCTTTTGGGGCACTAAATCTTCGGGAGCGATCGTATGCACCGCGGAGGCAACCACGCGCGTGCGGCGTTCATCGCCGTAGGTTTTTTCAATGGAAGCGAATTCGTTGTCAATCAACGCGCGCATTTTTGTTTTGTCTTCCAGAATGCCGCGAAGGTGTTTGGCGAAAATTCGTTTCTCATCAAGTTCTCCCGCTACTTTTTTGCGCTCCAAACTCGCCAGTGTCGCAAGCCGCATCTCCAAAATCGCGTTGGCTTGTCGGTCGCTTAACGCGAATCGTTTTATGAGTGCTGCGTGCGCGCTCGGACGATCTTCCGATTTTTTGATCGTTTCAATCACTTCTTCAATATGATCGAGCGCCTTGGTGAGGCCTTCTAAAATATGGATGCGTTCCTCGGTGCGCGCCAGATCAAAGCGGGTCCTTCGCTCCACCACGATGAAACGATGCGTAAGGAAATCTTCAAGCAGTGTTTTAAGCGTGAAGGTCTGCGGCTGGACCCCATCTTTTAGCGCGATCATGTTGACATGAAAACTTTTTTCAAGGTCCGTGTGGCGCCAGAGCGCGTTTAAAATCTGCTGGGCGATTGCTCCTTGCTTAACATCAATGGCGATGCGTAAACCTTCTTTATCGGATTCATCTCTGATATCGCGTATCCCTTCAATTTTTTTATCATGCACCAAATCGGCCATGCGGATGATAAGCTCCGCCTTGTTGACTTGATAGGGAAGCGAGGTGATGACAATGCCGTCCTCGGTTACTTCCGCTTCCCCGCGCATCACTATAGATCCTCTGCCGGTCGTATAGACCTGTTTAATATCGTTGCTATTAAACACTATGCCGCCGGTGGGAAAGTCCGGCCCTTTAACCCATTTCATAAGGTCGTGGGTGGTGGCATCCGGGAAAAACAGGAGATGACGAATGGCAGCCATGATTTCTCCTAAATTATGCGGCGGCATGTTGGTTGCCATGCCCACCGCGATACCGATCGATCCGTTGAGGAGAAGTTGAGGAACTGCCGCGGGGAGTACCACGGGTTCTTTGCGCGAGGCGTCGTAGTTGTCAACGAAATCCACCGTATCTTTTTCAATATCGCCTAAAAGTTCGTTCGTAATGCGCTCCATTTTTGCCTCGGTGTATCGCATGGCTGCCGCTCTATCCCCATCAACAGAACCCCAGTTACCCTGCCCGTCAATAAGCGGATAGCGCAACGAGAAGGATTGAGCCATGCGCACAAGCGCCTCATACACCGGAATATCGCCATGCGGGTGATATTTTCCTAACACGTCACCCACCACGAGCGCTGATTTGCGAAATCTCGCCTGATGCGTAAGCCCTAGTTCATGCATGGAGTAAAGAATGCGTCGATGCACCGGCTTTAAGCCGTCTCGGGCGTCCGGCAGCGCGCGAGAGACAATAACGGACATCGCGTAGTCCAAAAATGATTCACGCATTTCTTGTGATATGTCTCGTTTGATTTCCATAATCCTAAATCTTAATTAAAGCTCAAATGCCAAATCAAATCCAAAACCCCCATGACAAATGTTTTGACATTTAATCATTTAGCATTGATGTGACATTTTGATTTTGGCATTTGAGATTTGTTATGTGTCATTCACCGGCCACATGCTTTTCCATAATAACTCCAACGGCCCCATTATTTCGTTTTTTGTGGCAGTATAATCCGTCGCCTCGAAATTCCTCCACTCCAGCCACCATACCCCTCCTATTAAAAGGGCAAAAATCGCCGTACAAATGGCGACGATCGCCTTGCGCGTCCGGCGTGGCGCGCGTTGAATTTTCGTAAGCGTCTCAAAAAAAGCCACTTTTTTAGTATAGCGTATGTAGTTATTTTTTCGAATATTGACTTATTAGAAAAGACATGATATACTTCACATCAGAAATGCTTTTCCATAAAGGAGGAGATATGGCGAAAATCGAAGATCTGAGAAATGAGTATCAACAGCTCGGATATCACCTAAGGCTCATCGCAACTTTTCGCATCGGCATCCTTTCCGTCTTTCCTGCATTGGTAGGAGCGCTGGTACGTTTCATGTGGGAAGTATCTCAAAAAGAAACTGGCCTTCTCTTGCGAATACTCCTACCATTCGGAGGTTTTATTGCTACCGTCATTGTGGCATTAGTAGAACGACGGATAATCCCGCTGTATGATCTTTTAATTAGGAGAGGAGCTGATTTAGAGGAGATAGTAGATATTCACGACGGGATATACCAT
>CAYHZX010000065.1:0-2853 GCA_964361355.1 uncultured Candidatus Saccharibacteria bacterium
GCGGAGATCATGGCCGAGCTTAATCGGCTGATAACCCGCCCGATGCCATAACTCCTTTATCCTTCCCTGAGTTCTTTTTAAGAACGCGTCAGCATCGCACACGCGACGCGTTCTCTGGGAGTTGCCGATCATTGCACACGATCGCTTCTCCCCCAAAGGTCCGATTCATTCGGGCCTTTTTCTTTTTCTCGCATAATATCTTTAATACTTTGGATAACGAAATGCAAAAGGCGAGAGGGGTGGTGTTTTTCTTTTTTTGTAGGGCTCCCTGTGACGACCTCGCGTAGCGAGGGAGGAACGGGGATAAAGAAAAAAGAAAAACACCACACCTGGGCCTCATTTCGTTATTCATAGTACGATCGTTAAAAGTGTAACCTTTTACATGCGGGTGTAAAAATTGCAAGAGAAGAGTATATGCTTGTATACTATATTATATGGCCCAAACCTTTCTCGTTATTTTCTATCTCTTCGGCGTGCTCGCGATTGTTGGCGCCGGCGTATTTTACTTTTTCATCGCGCGTCAACGCACGTTTTTTAATCTTTCCCGATCTCTTAATCTCGTGCTCTTTCGCATTCTTTTGCCGCGCGAAGCGCGTCCGCCGGCAGGCGGACAAGCCAGCGGAGAGCGCGATCCGAAAGAAATGTTTTTGGCAATGGAACAGCTGTATACCAGCATGACGGGGCTCCGCAAGAAAGGCGGGTTTGCCGCGTGGTTTGAAGGGAAGCCGCATATGACCTTTGAGATCGCGTTGCCGGAAATCGGCAAAGAAGCCCAATTTTACGCGGCCGTGCCGCGATCTCACGCCTCTTCATTTGAAAAACAAGCGGCCGCACTCTTTCCTTCCGCGCGCGTGGAGGAAGCAGAGGACTATAATATATTCCGACCGGATGGCGAGTCATCTGCCTCGCTGCTTTCCTTAAAAACTTCGCCCCTGCTCCCATTGCGCACCTATGGGGAACTCGGCAAAGGATCGCTTGATCTTCTCACCGGGGCTTTGGGAAAACTTGCGGCAGTCGGCGAGGGAGCGGCGATTCAATTTGTGATACGCCCCGCGACTGATCCGCGCAATGCGGCAGGCAAGCGCGCGGTTAAATGCTTACGGGAGGGCGCTAGTTTATCGCAAGCGCTCGCGGGCAAATCGCCTAAAAAACCAAAACAAAAAAAAGAAGGTGCCTTTTTAGATAAGCAGCGCAGCATTGATGAAGAAGCCATACGCCTTATTGAAGGGAAAGCAACAAAAGCGGGATTCGATGTCAATATCCGGCTTGTTGCTTCCGCGGGGACAAAAGAGGAGGCGGATCGCATCGCGCAAGCGTTAGAGGCCGCGTTTTTCCAATTTAATCATCCGCAGGGAAATAGTTTTGTCATCCAGCATCCGGAAGGAAACGCGCTTGAACAAACGCTCTATAAATTTTCATTCCGGCTTTTTGATGAAAAAAAGAATTTGTATGTGGGATCTGAAGAGCTCGCCTCTTTGTTCCACTTGCCGGTCGAGGGCATGACAGCTCCGCATGTGGCATTTCTTAAAGCGAAAGAGGCGGAAGCCCCACCCAATCTTTCCTCCTCCGGCCTTCTGTTGGGCACGAATGTTTTTCGCGGGGTCGCAACACCTGCGTATATAAGCAGAGAAGACCGCCAGCGCCATTTCTATATTATAGGGCAGACCGGTACGGGCAAAACGACCCTCATGCTCAATATGATCCGGCAAGATATAGAGCAGGGCTACGGCGTGTGTTTTATTGATCCGCATGGCGAGACGGCCGAGAAGATTTTGCGCTATGTGCCGCCCGTGCGCAGCCGCGATGTGATTTATTTTAATCCGGCTGATACGGAATATCCATTCGGGCTTAATTTTCTTGAATATGACCAACGATTCCCGGAACAAAAAACGTTCGTCGTGAATGAATTATTTTCTATTTTCCAGAAACTCTATGGCGCGATTCCGGAATCCATGGGGCCCGCCTTTGAGCAGTATTTTCGCAACGCGACTATGCTGGTTATTGATGATCCTTCTTCAGGCAGTACGTTGCTGGAGGTTCAGCGCGTGCTTGCCGACAAAGAATTTCGCGACTACAAACTCTCGCGCACCAGTAACGTGATAGTGCAGACTTTCTGGCGCCAAATCGCCGAGAAAGCTGGCGGAGAAGCCTCGCTCCAAAATATGGTGCCGTACGTAACCAACAAATTTGACACGTTTCTTGCCAACGAAATTATGCGGCCCATTATCGCCCAGCAAACGTCAAGTTTTAATTTTCGGCAGGTTATGGACGAAGGAAAAATTCTTATCATCAATCTCTCTAAAGGGCGGCTTGGCGAGCTTAATTCAGCGCTCCTCGGTTTAATTTTGGTAGGAAAATTGCTTATGGCCGCCCTCTCTCGTGTCGAAATTGCCGAAGAAGAAAAACGCCGCGACTTTTATTTATATGTTGACGAATTTCAAAATGTTACGACCCCTTCTATCGCCACCATTCTTTCGGAGGCGCGTAAATACCGGCTTGATTTAATTGTGGCACACCAGTTTATAGCACAGCTTGACGAAAAAATTAAAAACGCGGTATTTGGCAATGTGGGCACCATCGCCGCCTTCCGCGTGGGTGTTGAAGACGCCGAATTTCTCGCCAAACAATTTGAGCCGGTGTTTGGCGCAAACGATCTTATCAATATTGACAATCGCAACGCGTATCTTAAATTGCTTGTAAGCGGCCAGACGACTCGGCCGTTTAGTATCAAAATCGATCCTCCTGCCGTGGGCGACTCCACGAGTGTCGTCGCTATGAAAGAATTTTCGCGCACCACCTACGGCCGCCCTCGCGCACAGATAGAAGCCGACATCCTCCGCCGCTACACAAAAT
>CAYHZX010000066.1:0-2822 GCA_964361355.1 uncultured Candidatus Saccharibacteria bacterium
ATCTTTGAATTACGAAATTGATGGCTCGGGTATTGCATTTTCTTTTTGTCTTAATCCCCGTTCAGTTTTTCGCTTCGCTGCGCTCGCGAAAAATCTTCACAGGCGAGCCCTACAACAAAAAGAAAATGCAACACCTCTCGCCATTTTTCATTTCGTAATTCAAAGATTATGAAATACATGTCAAACAAAAAACCCCCCGCGAGAGGGTTTTTTGTGGTGCTATTCGTTAGAATTCATCTTCTTCTGTCGCGTCGGGGTCCTCTTTTTCGTCGTCGTTTTCCTTTTCTTCCTCTTCGGAATCAGATTCTTCTTCGTCGTCTTGGGAAAGATAGGCGTGATCCATAACAAATTTTTAAAATACCATTATCAACGGATAAGACCTTTTTACCCCTCACCTATTTTGGTAAAACGCGAAAATAGGTGAGGGGTTTATGTAGTTAATCCACTCTCTTAGCAAGAAAGAGAACATTGGTCAACCCCGTAAAGCAACGGTGTGATTCTACGGGGTCAATGGCGCAAGAAAGCTGCACAGGTCAGGCAAAGAGCGATAGCATCGAGCGTGTCATCCTGGATAAGTTCTTGAGGCCCGATCGAACGACCAGAGCCATTCGATCGATCGGGGATAACAAGGAGCTTTTTTGTCATGGCGGCGACTTGAATTTTTTCCGCCCTTCCGTAGCCGGTGAGCGCGATTTTGACCTGAAGCGGCGTGTATTCTTCAATAATAAGCCCGGCTTTTCTACAAAGAAAAATGGCAACGCCCCGCGCTTGCGCCACATCGAACGCCGTTTTTACGTTTTTGGCGAAAAAAAGCGATTCAATGGCCGCGACATCCGGCTCGTGACGCGTAAGAATTTTTTTTAATTCTTTCGCAAGCATACAAAGGCGGTCTGCGTGCGGCATGCCCGCCGGTGTTTCTATAAGTCCGGCGGCAAGAAATATTTCTTTGCCGGATTTTTTCTCTATAACGCCATATCCCATGCGCCCGATGCCGGGATCAATGCCGAGAATTTTCATAAATCAAAATGCCCAATGAATGTCAAACAATAAAAATATTAATACATTTGAACTTGCTAAGTATTTAAATACACTTCCCCCACATCCTCACGGCTTTTTAATATCTTAATAAGCGCCTCTAGTTTTTCCCGATTTTCTTCCGAAATTTGCACGAGCGCGTGCGGAAGAGGAATCCGCTTGCCTTCCGCGTTTTCAAACGCCCACCGCACACTTCCGGGTTCCGCCCATTTTGCGCCCTGTTCGCTTAGCAGATGTTTTATTTCATGGGAAGAACGATTGCCATTGTCGGTAGTGCCCTCGATAAGAAGAGCAGTACCGCCTGGCCCATAGGCCTCGTAGAGAAACGATTCCAATTTCGCGGCGTCTCCTCCCGCCGCCTTTTTAATCGCGCGTTCAATCGTATCAGAGGGCATGTTTGCTTCTTTCGCTTTCGCGATAATTTCCCGAAGTTTCGCGTTAGCGGCGGGGTTTGCGCCGCCTTCGTGGGCGGCGATCGTGACCATTTTGCTTAACTTAGAAAAAATTTGCCCGCGTTTTGCGTCTGTCGTCGCTTTTTGATGCTTAATTTGCATCCATTTATTATGACCCGACATAATAATCGAAAGTTTTTATATTAACTTCTTTAGATGTTGTAAAGCCCGCGCTGTTGCCACTCTTCCGCGCGGGGTGCGCTCAATAAATCCAAGCCGCAAGAGGTATGGTTCATATACTTCCTGAATCGTGTCGGGATCTTCGGCGGCGGCGGCGGCAAGAGTAGAGAGCCCTACCGGCCCGCCATTAAATTTATGTATGAGGATATCTAAAAAACGGCGGTCTTCCGATTCAAGTCCCAAGGTGTCAATCGCGAGCAAATCAAATGTTTTTTCCACGATGGCGGGTGTTATGGCGTCTTGCTCGACAACGTACGCCACATCACGGCTTCGTTTTAGGAGATGGTTGGCGAGCCGCGGGGTTAGGCGGGAGCGCTCGGCGATCATGCGAGCTGCTTCGGGGTCTATAGGAATGGCAAGCTGGCGCGCCGATTGAGCGATAATCGTTTCTACTTCTTGTTGCTGGTAGAATTCAAGCCGAAATATGCCGCCGGAAAAACGCGTGCGAAACGGATGAGAAAGCAAGGCCACGCGCGTGGTAGCACCAATGAGCGTAAATGGCGGGAGATCAAGCTGGATTGTGCGGGCGGATGGCCCCTTGCCCACAATAATATCAAGCGAGCGGCGCTCCATGGCGGGATAGAGCATCTCTTCCACGGTTTTGTTGACACGATGAATTTCATCAATAAAAAGTATCTCTCCGGGCGCTAAATTTGTAAGAATGGCGGCAATATCGCTTGCCCGTTCAAGGGCGGGCCCCGCGGTTACGCGCAGGGGTGTTTGCATTTCGCGCGCCACCAGATGGGCAAGGGTGGTCTTCCCTAGCCCAGCTGGCCCATAGAAGAGCACATGTTCCATCGTTTCTCCGCGCCCTTTGGCGGCGCGCATAAGCACTTCTAAGGCCTTTTTAATGGCGTTTTGGCCGATATAATACTGCCATTCGGTGGGGCGTAAGTGATATTCTCCGCGAGGAGTTGACTCTTTTTCCATAATTTGTTATTATATGCTCTTGAGATGGCTCGCTCCATTTCCGCAAAAAATGAAACAGTTCATTTTTTGCTTCCAAAAGTCTCTAGGCAATATAAGGTTTTCCTTACTTAAGGGCGCCTCCTAGCTTCGGATAGACTGGTTCTCCGGCTTGCTTCGGAGGGGACTGGTCTATTCCTCGGAGAGTCCGTAAATCCCTTCGCTCATTGGGGGGATCATTGCCTAGAG
>CAYHZX010000067.1:0-2809 GCA_964361355.1 uncultured Candidatus Saccharibacteria bacterium
GATGATGCTTGGGTTCCGGCCCGAGCGGAGCCGTCAGTGAAATACCACTCTGGAGGACATTCGGTTCTAACCGTCGGAGACAAAACTTCGATGAGACAGTGCCTGGTGGGCAGTTTGAATGGGGCATTTTCCTCCTAAAGGGTAATGGAGGAGTTCAAAGGTCGGCTTGGCGCGGATGGAAATCGCGCCGGACCCGTAACGGGATAAGCCGGCTTGACTGTGAGGGGGACATCCCGAGCAGGTGCGAAAGCAGGACGTAGTGATCCGATGGCCATGGTAACTATTCACACTTCGGCCGAAAGGCCGAGGCGTGGGTGGCTACTGCTTGCTAGAACAAGGCCAGAGCTCAACGGATAAAAGCTACCCCGGGGATAACAGGCTAGTTGCGCCCGAGCGTCCACAGCGACGGCGCAGTTCGGCACCTCAACAATCGGGGCGCCATGCCAGTAATGGCATTAGCCGCTCTGCATGAGTTTGTTAGGAGCAAGCGTGCGGAGAAAATAGTGGCTTATAACGGTGGAGCCCGTATGGTAAAATGCGGGTAATACCGTGGGAAGTTTAACCCAACTGCAACGATCAGTAGTTATTGGATCGCTTCTCGGCGATGGATATTTGCGTATCGTTCGCGGTCGCAAGGATGCATTCCTGGAAGTGAATCATGCGGAACACCAGCGCGAGTATGTGAATTGGAAATATTCGATGCTGCAATCTATTTCCCGCAGTGCGCCAAAAGCGCGAAGCGGGAACGGAAAGCGCGTCGCATATCGGTTCACCACCCGACAGCATCCCGAATTGACGAAGTTATACAGGATGTTCTACCCGGATGGGAGGAAATTCGTTCCGGTCATGAAAATCGATCCGATAGCCGCGGCAGTATGGTTCATGGATGATGGAAGTAAGTGTCGGGATCGCGATGTGTACTTCAATACACAGCAGTTCGATCTCAACGATCAGAAGCGGTGCCTGGATATGCTGGAGGAGCTCGGAATCCAAGGTTCGCTGAACCGTGATAAACGGTATTGGCGGATACGGATAATGAAATCTTCGCTACCAGCGCTATGGAAGGTGATAACTCCATACACCATTCCATCCATGAGCTATAAGTTGGGTTATAACCCCGTAGAGACTTATCCCGAACGGGATGGAGTCCCGGCGAACGTCGGGGCTAATACGCCAACCCCTTCCCCGATCGGAAGGGTGAAGATATAGTCCACACTGTTAGCAATAACAGAGAATTGTACGATGTCGGCTCACCTTAGCGCGGGGGCGGAGAAGCTCCCAAGCGTTGGGCTGTTCGCCCATTAAAAAGGTACGCGAGCTGGGTTCAAACCGTTGATGCGCGAATCTCGCATCGCGATGCCAATCTACGAATAGCATGCGAATGATGCGAATGATTCGCGTATGAACGGTTTGAATCCTTTACGACATCGATTCACGGCGGCCTCCGGCGGTAACGTCGGAGTGTACAGCTGACTGATATCGGTAGAACCCAGAACGGGCAATACCGAGGGAACCCGCAACATTCGGGGCCCGTAGAGACTGCACGTCAGCCATCCCAAGCCGCATACGCGGCCGGGTGAAGATACAGTCCATACCGCTAGGAATAGCGGACGTCAAAGCTTCTAGATTCTACATTCTAGCTTCTAGATTCTGAGATTATGCGTGAGACAGGTTGGTCTCCTATCTACTGCAGGCGTGGATACTTGAGGGGAGTTGTCCCTAGTAGGGCGAAAGCCCATTGCTACTTCACGGAGTAATCCGTGATGACAAAACGGCTAATAACGGTGGAATCTTGGTGGTGGATTCTGGACTGGGGATATCGTGTTTCGCATCGGTCCGCGAGCACGATGTATAATTTACTTGAGGACCATAATTCTTTACCGAGACAATACCGTGGGAAGTCGATCCAGAGCGGCATTGGCGTACATCGCCGGATTCCTTGATGGCGATGGAAGTTTGATGCTCCAAATCAAGAAGCGGAAAGACGGCAGATTGCGCCGCCGCTTCATGTGCACGATCTGTTTCTACCAAGATTCGCGGCACGAACATTCGCTCCGCTGGATTCGGGATATGCTCGGCATCGGGTATATCTCCCGGCGTAACGACGGAATTACCGAATTGCGAATAAATGGCTTTCGGCAAGTCCGCGATATCATGGCGCGATTACTGCCGTTCGTTCGATTCAAGCAGCCGCAAGCAAAAGCACTACTTGCTGCGGCCAGGATCTTGAGTCGGACGGACAGTAACCGATTGAGTACTTCCGAATTGGCACGGGTAGTGGACTGCATCGAAGTTATTCAGTCCGCCAATTACGTGACGCGGAAGAAGAGAAGCAGGCGTGAACTAATAGAGAGCTGGATTTGACCCCGTAACGATTGGATTCAGCCATTGGCTGATGAAGATGGGTTTAAACTGACCCATAATACGCCGTCCCCCATTGAAAGATGGGGTGAAGATATAATCTACGCCACCCGTGAGGGTGGAGAACGTGACGAGAGGACCGGGATGAACGGACCGCTGGTGTACCAGCTCTTCCGCCAGGAGGACCGCTGGGTAGCTACGTCCGGATTTCGAGGCAGGCGCTTTTCGCGCAAGCGAAAACGCCCCCTCGTCGGGATAAGCGCTGAAAGCATCTAAGTGCGAAGCCCACCCCAAGATAAGGTATCGGTGAGGTCCGTGGGAGATGACCACGTTGATAGGCGCCAGGTGCAAGGCCCGCAAGGGCTTCAGCCGAGGCGTACTAATCGGCCGATCGTACCCCCACACCCGTGGGGGCGGTGCGTGGAACCGCGTTGTTCGTTGCGATCAA
>CAYHZX010000068.1:0-2802 GCA_964361355.1 uncultured Candidatus Saccharibacteria bacterium
TGCCTCACCCAACAGCAACCCCTCTAAAAAAGGAGAAATACAATGCATCCTTGCCAGAAAAGTTCAAAGAAACGGCTTCATGACGCTCACATGGGAAAACCTGTAACGGGAAGGCCTGTGAACACATGTGAGTCTCTCGGCGATGTCTTTAACGATTCTTTGCCTGCCTTTTGAGCTGCTTATCTCCGCCGCGTATACCAAATTTTGGTTCACGCGATCGCAAATCGCGTACCATTGGTAGTCGCAATCGCAGGCCCCGTCACTATTTCTGATCAACACCGAGCTTGGCTTATACCGCTCATCGAAACAGGATGGGTGGCGTATCTTACGGTAACAGATGCCATCTGTTACCACGACGGGCACGATTCGTTAAAACCGTCCGCCAAACGCCCGATCCACTCCGTTGATCTTTTCGGAGACGACGCGGAATATCGGAAAAAGCGCATCATCCGCGTTACCGACACCGGGTTTTCGGAAAATGTTTTGTTCGACCAAGACAAAATGATTTCCGCAATCCTCCAGCGCCCGGAGTTTCAGAAAAAAATGACGACCACGGAACGCAACTACTTGTTCGGCAAATACTATGCCGCGCAAGAAAGTGCATTCACTGTAGCACCTGGACTTCTTAGCGCCTGCATGCGGAATGAAATGCCCGTGTTTGTTGGCGCTGCCGCGGATGGAAGCGGCTTTTTGAATTCCGTCAAACTGTGGGCGCTTAAGCAGCTTGGGGACAAGCGGCTTGCCGAGTATGCGTTTGATTACGATTTACACGCTGATGTGTTCGAGTCATGCGCGTATCATTATTGGGGGCTCTTCCAATCCGAAGCAAAGGCGCTTGCTATTCTTATTCTCGGAGGCGGAGTTCCTAAAAATTACAGTCTCCAGCCGGAACCAACGCTTTCTCAAATCTTCCTGTTGCCGGATATCCGCGGATACGATTATGATGTTCAAATCGTATCCTCGCCGGTAACCGATGGTAGCTTGTCTTCATGTTTCCCGTCTGAAGCCGTGTCATGGGGCAAAGTGAATCCGGAAACATACCGACGGACAACCGAAAGCATGCAAGCGGATTACTCTATGGTAATGCCGTTCATTGTTAGGGCGCTCGTCGAAGACCCAGCGCTTGAAAAGCGCCCGCAACTCCAGCTTTATCAAAAGCGCGAGGAACTGGTAGCAAACCTTTTCGCTGCAATCGAGAAACAGAGAGGCAAGCTTCGCAAAACCATCGACTTTCCGCTTCAGCTTGTTGCGCGCGCCTAGGCGTAGAATTCCGCTCGTTCTCCTTTTCTCCAACCCAAAACAAAAAACGTCCCGCATGGATTTATCCCTGCGGGCGTTCTCTTTTTAAAATCAAACTTGAAGATAAGAATTGTGTTGTTTTTGTGTCATCTCTTCTGTTTTAATGTATCAAGAATTTCTCGCGTTGTTTCTCTGTCATCCCATTTTATTTTCTTTCCGTTTTCCCCATGCATCCACGGCTCCGCACCCTTGCCGGTGATAATGACCGCATCTCCCTCCTTTGCGGCGCGAAGCGCGCGCTCAATGGCTTCGCGACGATTTAATACAAACGAATAGCGCGAAAAACGAGAGGTAAGCCCTTGCGCGATCTGGTGGAGAATCTCTTTTGGATTTTCGTCGTACGGATCCTCGTTGGTTAAAATAATTTCATTGCAATATGAAGAGGCGATGCGTCCTAATTCCGGCCGTTTCCATTTATCTCTCCCGCCTCCGGCAGCACCCAAAACACAAATGAGCTTTCCTTCTCCCTTGACCGTTTGATACACTTTCTCAAGCGCGTCCGGCGTGTGCGCGTAATCCACCACCGCCGCGAACGGATTTTTCTGCATATATTCCATGCGGCCCGGAATTATTTTTATCTCCTCAATTGCTTTTTTAATTGTTTCTTTTGGTATGCCCTGCGAGCGCGCGATGGCGGCGGCGCAAAGAGCATTCATCACGTTAAATGCGCCGGGCAAATTTATCTGAATTGATATATTTTCAAGATCAAAACTGCCGCCATGTTCTAAAAACTTTAAATTCGTAGCATAGAGTACATAGCAGGTATCAGGAAAATTCTTTTCTGCCTGCCTGCCGGTAGGCATGGCCTGCTGCCTGCCTGCCGGTAGGCATGGCCTGCTGCCTGCTGCCTGATACACAATGCATTGATCTGCGGAAAACTTCAAAAAATACTCCGCGTGTTCGTCGTCCCCGTTGACCACGATTATTTTTTTAATATCCGCGTCTTTGCGCAACGATCCGGCAAGTGAGGAAAAAAGTTCGGCTTTAGCTGCGCGATACGCGTTAAAACTCCCGTGTCTTTCAATATGTTCGGGCGCAAGATTAGTGAAAGCCGCGATATCAAAATCAATACCGCGATGGCGATACTGCGCGATACCTTCCGAGGTAACCTCGACGATAGCCGCGCGACAACCGGCCGCTTTCGCTCTCGCTAAAAAACGCTGAAGCGCTAACCGGCCCGGCATTGTCATGCCGGATTCATTGCGTTCTTCTGATTCGTTAACGCGCGCGCGCAGAGAAGAAATGGAGGCAACAGCAATGCCTGCGCGCGCGAATATATGGTGCGTAAATTCCACTACCGTGGATTTTCCATTCGTACCCGTTATCCCTATCACCAGCATGGCGCGCGAGGGATGGCGATACCACGCGGCTGCTCCCCACGCCAGAAAACGATGATAGAAGGGCTGCAGGCGCGAAAAAAGCCAGCGAGGGATTACTCTTTTGCCAACAGCGATAAAGAAAGGCATGATGGTAGATATACACCATCTATGGAGAAAACTCAAA
>CAYHZX010000069.1:0-2746 GCA_964361355.1 uncultured Candidatus Saccharibacteria bacterium
AATTGGGCTGAACCCGTGGCCTGTGCACCAATTTGATCTTTGAATTTTTTGCTCATGAAAAAATAGTACAGAAACATTGGGTCCAATAAATTATCGCGGACTTTAAATCGAATCGTGCTTGTATTCATGCATAGAGGTAAATGCTCTTTTTTGGCGAAAGAAATCTTTTCTTCAAATTTATCGATAGTGATGCCTGAACTAGCAATCACGATATCGCCTTCGTCCACCAAAAAATGAGAGTACGGTCCAAAGGCCTCCGACTCGGAGATAAATCTATTTGTGTTATCTAGCAATAGCTTACCCTTGTAGATATTTGTGCCATTAAGCAGTTTGACTCCTGAGTGAGTAAATTGAGAAGTCCTAACCCCAGGGCCCTCTTGAAACCAAGATACTTCCGGCAATAACTCGATCTTCCACTCACCACTAAAACCAGGTAGGCGTCGCTTACCGGTAAGCAGTTCCTGCATCGCACCTTGCTTGATGTTCTTTTTCTTTTTGATCAGGTTCTTCAAACCCTCAATCAATTCATCGGTATCGGATAAAACTTTGGTTATAGCAGTCTGTTCTTCTGACTTTGGAATGTTTAAATAAAAATCAAGTAGCCAAGGGACTCTTAAGCTTGGCTGCGCCTGGCTCATCATTACCTGATCCAACTGCTCTTTGAAATTTCCAGACCTTGTCCAATAAAAAGCGTATGTTGGATCAATATCTTTCAGTCGTATGGCAATAAGGTTCTGAGCAATAGTTCCTCGGTTATCTTCCATTATTGCGCTTGAACCAGAATATTCACCGACAGTAGACACCAACAAATCATCTTTTACGGGATGAGCACGGAACCAATTGTCGTAAGTCTTCTTAGAAACAAACTTTGTTATTTTTGAATAATTAGGATATTTTGTGACAAAACTGATTGAAGCGGTCTCGATCAGTTCAACGTCTGGATTGCTTGAGTATGGAGGAGTCTTTCCTCTATTATCAATAACTTTTAACACTAAATCCTTGAGTTGTTTTACATCCCAATCAGCCGGAATCACACCAATATCGGTTTGCTTGTATCCTGCTGGAATTTTTTGCGTTGCGGTTGTCATTGTTATTTCAAATCAAATCCCATCTTGGAAAGATGCTCCTCGACTTTTGCGGTAAGTGTTTTCACTTCTTTTGTAATTTTCGGCATTGGCTCGGCATAGCGTTCGGCCAATTCTTTGACCCTGCCGGCAAGCGTCTGCGACAGACGATCCACTTCACCCAAAACTCGAGCGAATAGTTCGTCCATCCACTTACGTTCAACGACCAAAGTTTTAACTTCATCAAGAGTAAGGGTCGGGTATTTCGCCAGCACTTTTTTCTCCAAATCTTTCTCGGCGTCTTTGATTGCCTTTTTGGTATCGGCTTCCTTCTCAAACAAAGCAAAATATTTCTCCAGCACGGCAAGCTCGTCGACGTCATCCGCGCTGTTTTTGATTTCCTTGATCCGCTTTTGCACGCTGGCCTTGCTGATTTTGTCATCGGAGATCACTTCAGAAAGCAGGCCCTCCTCGCCGCCATGCTCGTCTTTCAAGGCATCCATATCAACACCGACTTGCTCGAGGGTGGCGTTTAATTCATCAAGGACTGTTTGCTCTTTGGCAAAATAGGTTTTGATGACAAGCGAGATTGGAATAAGACGCCCTTCAAGACCAGCGAGTCCTTCTATATCTTTCTTTTTGCCTTTGCTGTCTTTTTGCAGGCGGATGATTTCATTACCGGATTTCCAGCCGTCAACGGTGATAATGTGCGTGTCGTCCTGCATCACTTCTTCCCAGTAATTCATCAGACACTGGTAGATATCGTACTTATCGACAAGGTGGAGATTGGCATAAATAGATAGCAGATCGTCAGCAATCTTTTGAATGACGGCTTTCGGATGATTTGCGTTAGAGATAGTTTTGAGAAAACTGGTTGAAGCATTTTGCCACTTGGCGAATGTTGCAAGTACCTGCTTTTTGAATGCTCCAAACTCCGAATGCGTGAGAATGGTCTTTTTGATTTCGTCATGTGCGATCATTACCTCGCTGTATCCTTTTCGGTCGCTTGCTTTGAAAAGTGAATGCTTGAGTGTCGGGCAAATATCCCAATAGGCGGATAGTGCCGTAATGTCAGCATCAGGAATACCGCCTTTGAGGTGTGCTTCGATATCTTGGATGTCTTCTACGTCTTGCGTATCAATGTAGCGCGGGAGGTTAAGGTTATATTCGTTTTTCTTTATTTCATCATTACCGACAAAGCGAGAATACTTTGGCGTTTCCAGTTTACCGTTCCAGGTATCGATCACTTTGCGAATATCCTGCTCACGCAAACGGTTTTTATTTCCGTCTTTTACAAAACCCTTAGAGGCATCAATCATAAAGATGCCTTTGCGGTCGCTTGCTCCCGCTTTATCCAAAACAATAATGCAGGCCGGAATGCCGGTGCCATAGAACAGGTTTGCCGGAAGACCGACAATACCTTTAATGTATCCACGCCCGATAATATTTTTACGGATCTCTGCTTCGGCATTGCCACGGAACAACACGCCGTGAGGTAGAATAACCGCGCCGGTCCCCGTGCTTTTGAGCGACTTCAAAATATGCAACAGAAAAGCAAAGTCGCCATTCTTTTTGGGAGGAATGCCAAAACCATCAAAGCGGCCGAATTGATCGTGTTCCGGATCAAAACCATTGCGCCATGATTTATAAGAAAAAGGCGGATTGGCTACGACATAATCAAA
>CAYHZX010000070.1:0-2682 GCA_964361355.1 uncultured Candidatus Saccharibacteria bacterium
ATCTCAACGATCTTGTGCTCTCGCAACCCGATACCGGCGAGCAGGCGTTGGAAATCGTGGAGAGCATTGTGCGGTCGGGCGCTTTTGACGCGGTGGTTATTGATTCGGTCGCGGCATTAACCCCGCAGGCGGAAATCGAGGGCGAGATGAGCGATCAGCATGTGGGCATCCATGCGCGGCTTATGGCGCGCGCGCTTCGTAAATTGACCGCCATTGTGGCAAAAACAAAAACCTCGGTCATTTTTATCAATCAGATTCGTATGCAGATCGGCATACGCTTTGGCAATCCGGAAACCACCCCGGGCGGTAAAGCGCTCAAATTTTTCTCTTCGGTGCGCCTCGATTTGCGCAGGATCGCCCAGCTTAAAAAAGGAGAAGAAGTGATTGGCAATCGCGTGCGCGCCAAAGTAGTGAAAAATAAAGTAGCGCCGCCGTTTCGCACCGCCGATTTTGATCTTTTATTTAACGAAGGTATTTCATACGAAGGCGATCTTTTGAATCGCGGGGTTCTGTGCGGGCTCGTCAAAAAATCTGGCGCCTCGTTTAGCTATGAAAATATTAAATTGGGTGTGGGCTACGACACCGCTCGCGTGTTCTTAAAAGAACACGAAGATATTAAAACTCAACTTAAAAAAGCGCTTATAGAAAAGCTCACCGCGTAGTGTAGGGGACTAGTCCGAGAAAACGGGCGCGTTTGATCGCGCGCGCCAAAGAGCGTTGGTGTTTTGCACATGTTCCGGTGCGGCGGCGCGGCATGATATTTGATTGCACGGTCATAAATTTTCGTAAGACCTCCGGGTTTTTATAGTCCACCGCCGGAAGATTCGCCACGCAGAAATAACATTGTTTTTGTTGGATTTGATGATTATTCATTTTTCTAAAACGGCATCTCGTCGGGATTTATCGTTTCTAGTTCGGCTTCCTCGGCTTGATGAGAAGTAGCAGGCTCGCGATTTTCGCTCTGCGAAGAAGTGGCTCCCGAGAAACCGCGCGGTCCAAACTGGATATTATCCGCCACGATTTCCGTGCGATTTCGTTTGGTGCCGTCTTGCGCCTGCCAAGAGCGAGTCTGTAAGCGGCCTTCTATCATCGCGATTCTTCCCTTGGAAAGATACTGACTGCACAATTCCGCCAATTTGCCAAACGCGACAATATTGTGAAATTCCGCGTGTTCCTGGCGCGTGCCTTGCGGATCGGTCCAGCGACGGTTGGTGGCGACACCAAACGTCGCTACCGGCTTGCCGGAAGGCAAGGTCTTTATTTCTGGATCACGAGTGAGGTTTCCGATAATAAACGCTTTATTGAGATTCATGGTCTACGCAGTTTATAATTGTTTTTCTAGCAGTTCGTCAATCTGTTTGTCAATTTCGTCGGCACGACGCTCTTCTCCTTCCCCTCTCTCTTCTTGCTTTATCGAGGGTTTACGCATGAACGCATGACCCCGCAAATGCGGGGCTGTTTTTTCCCATCGCACCAAAAGCACTCGTTTAAGTATGGGGGAAGAAAACGCGCGGATGGCGGCTTCAATGCGTTCTACCAGCGAGGGTGCCGCGATAATATGCATAAATCCCCGCGAAAAACCGCGATATTTTTTTTGAGATTGAGCGTCCTGCACCATGCCGCCCTGCTTTTCGACAATATCGCGAAGATCGCGCTGGACGTTTTTTTCCTCTTCCTCGGCGCCTTGGGAGGTGTAGCTTATTTCATAAAGGCGTCGTTCTTCGGTCGGGATGGTATCCATACCCCGTAAGACAACATGTGCACACATATATATATTACCCGTATTTTAGATAAAGTAAATTAATTACTAAAACCTTGCTCCGCCGCATTTTAATGTTACTCTACGGAGCATATCTAGACCATATCATACTCCATGGCGGAATTCAATAACGTCGCCATCTTGAACGATGTAGTCCTTTCCTTCGGTGCGAAGAAGCCCGCGTTTGCGCGCTTCGGCATACGATCCTGATTCCGCGAGTTCTTTCCAATGAATGACGATGGCGCGAATAAATTTTTCTTCAAAATCAGAATGGATCGCGCGCCCGGCGCGTTTAGCTGTACTGCCGCGCGGAATCGTCCATGCGTGGATTTCTTTTGGTCCCGCGGAGAAAAAAGTAATAAGTCCGAGCAAATCGTAGGTGGCGCGGATAAGGTTTTCTAAATCGTTATTTAGATTTTTTGTTTCTCTCGCCAAATCAATAGAAATTATAACCCCCGTATCACTACGAGCATTGCCATTAAAAACAACGAGAATCGGCTTGTCAGAAAGATTCGCCGCTTCCAATTCCTCGCGAATTATTTGTTGATCGCGTGCGGGATCCACCGATCCCTCCACATGAATGATTTCAGAATCTTCAAATGCGCGCACCACTTCAATAATCAAATCAACCTCGCGGATGTGCGCTAAGAATTTATTGCCAAGCCCTTTGCCTTCATGAGCGCCTTTGACAAGCCCCGCGATATCCACGAATTCCACCACAACTGGAATAATTTTTTGCGTGCTAACCACGGCCGCGAGTTTTTGCAAGCGTTCATCCGGCACTTCCACGACCCCCACATTCGGATCAATCGTCGCAAACGGGTAGTTGGCAATCTCAACCTTTTTTTTGGTGAGCGCTTCGAATAACGTGGATTTTCCTACGTTCGGAAGCCCTACGATGCCTGCTTTAAGAGACATAAGTG
>CAYHZX010000071.1:0-2679 GCA_964361355.1 uncultured Candidatus Saccharibacteria bacterium
AACGTATTCACCGCGGCATAGCTGATCCGCGATTACTAGCGATTCCGACTTCATGGGGGCGAGTTGCAGCCCCCAATCTGAACTGGGGCGAGGTTTTTGGGATTTGCTCCCCCTTGCGGGTTGGCGTCCCTTTGTCCTCGCCATTGTAGCATGTGTGTAGCCCAAGGCGTAAGGGCCATGCTGATCTGGCGTCATCCCCGCTTCCTCCCCTGCCCTTTGTTCGCAAACGAACAAAGGGAATAACCAATTTTTGGAATTTCCCTTTGCGCAACGCGCAAAGGGCAGGGATGGTCTTCCGTGACACGTATAACACGGAACGAGGGTTGCGTTCGTTACCCCACTTAAGGGAACAGCTCACGCCACGAACTGACGACGACCATGCAGCACCTGTCCCGATGTCCTTGTGAGAAGATTCCGTTTCCGGAACTGTCATCGGGATGTCAAACCTTGGTAAGGTTCTTCGTTCATCATCGAATTGAACCACATGCTCCACCGCTTGTGCGAGTCCCCGTCTATTCCTTTGAGTTTTAGCCTTGCGGCCGTACTTCCCAGGCGGCTGACTTAACGCGTTAGCTACGCCACTGGAAGGGTCGATACTTCCAATAGCTAGTCAGCATCGTTTAGGGCGTGGAATACAAGGGTATCTAATCCTTTTTTATCCCCACGCTTTCGTGTTTCAGGGTCAGGTGTGCGCCAGCTGGCTGCCTTCGCCTTTGGCGTTCCCCTGCATATCAACGGATTTCACCCCTCCACGCAGAGTTCCACCAGCCTCTCGCACCCTCAAGCTTGGCCGTATTCGCGGCAGGCGTTCTGTTGAGCAGAACGATTTAACCGCAAACGTACCAGGCCCCCTACACACCCTTTACGCCCAATAAATCCGGACAACGCTCGGGCCTCATGTATTACCGCGGCTGCTGGCACATGATTTGCAGGCCCTTATTCTTTTGGTACTCTCATGTCCGACATTACGTCGGACTTTGCTCCCAAATAAAAGCAGTTTACGCCCCGAAGGGCTTCATCCTGCACGCGGCGTCGCTTCGTCAGGGTTTCCCCCATTGCGAAATATTCTCGACTGCTGCCACCCGTAGGTGTAGGGGCCGTGTCTCAGTCCCCTCGGTGGAGGTCAGGCTCTCACCTCTCCTAGCCGTCTTCGCCTTGGTAGGCCGTTACCCTACCAACAAGCTGATAGCCCGCAGGCCTTTCATTGACCGACCACCATTGCTGATGACCTTTACCGCGTAAGATAGCGCTTGCGCGACATCTCATGGGGACCATCGAGGATTAGCCGCGCTTTCGCGTGGTTATACTCGTGTCAACGGTATGTACCTACGTGTTACTACCTCGTTCGCCACTATGCCAATGCAAGGCATTGGCCGCGGACACACGCAGACTATACGCGGACTACGCTGAAGCTAAAACTTTAGTTATTCAACTTCGTATTAACTTCTGCGTAATTCTGCGTTTCGTCTGCGATATTCTGCGGTCAGTGCCAAGCACTGACACCGTTCGACTTGCATGCCTTATCCACGCCGCCAGCGTTCGTCCTGAGCCAGGATCAAACTCTCTTTAAGACCCCGCCGGATGCGGGGTTGATTTATTCGACGGATTCTCGAATATACTTATTTCTTGACCCCGTATAGCTCTCAAGAGATTATACGGGGTTGATTTTCAATGTTCAAGCATTATCAACGTTCCTTTATTATAGACATAAAAATCCCCTCGTCAAGAGGGGTTGCGGTGTGCCTTTTTTCTTTTGCGTTCACGGAATATTTGTATTTTTTTGTGATCGCCGGAAAGGAGAATTTTAGGCACGCGATATTTTTTGCCCTGCCAGGTAAAAACTTCGGGACGCGTATAGTGTGGGTATTCCAGTTCATCGCTCTTTTTCGCATTTTTCTCGCTCCTCAATAATGCGCTCCAATGCGACTCTTCCTTAAGCGACTCTAATTTAATCACGCCTGGTATCAGACGCGCCACCGCCGAGACAATCACCATCGCAGCCGCATCGCCATCGGTAAGCACGTAGGGGCCGATAGAAATTTCTTCGGCGTGGAGCGCTACTTTTACACGCTCGTCAATGCCTTCGTAGCGTCCGCTTATCAACACGAGTTGATTATATTTTTTTGCCCAATTGTATGCCATTTTCTGGGTAAACTGTTTCCCCTTTGCGGAAAGAATAATTATTTTTGTTTTTGATTTTTTGAATTTAGTATTTTGAATTTGTTTCGGATTTCGAATTTCGCGCTTCGCATTTTTTTTAAAAATAGTTTCAACTGTTTTGAGGATTGGCTCCGCTTTAAGCACCATTCCCACCCCTCCTCCATACGGTTTATCATCTACTTTTTTATGTTTATCTTTTGAAAACGCGCGAATATCGTGGCTGTGGATAGTCACGAGCTTTTTCTTCTGCGCGCGCGCTAAAATCGATTCACTGATATATGAATTGAATATTTTTGGAAAAATAGTAACGATATCGAAACGCATATAATGATGATGCCAAAACCCTCCGATGGCCGTCGGAGGGTTTGTGGTCTGCCACTAATGGCACAAAATAAGAGTCAGAAATTAAAGCTTGAAATCATCAATGCTTTCATCCACGTCTCGTCTTGGTCCTCGCACGTGCGTGGATCCTTCCGGCTCTTCGATTTTGAGATTGACACGAGCGTTATTTTTCATGCC
>CAYHZX010000072.1:0-2556 GCA_964361355.1 uncultured Candidatus Saccharibacteria bacterium
AGGATTATCACACAACTTCTTCCGCCAATGAAATAATTTTCGCGAATCCGCGATCGCGCAATTCGCGCGCGATCGGACCGAATATGCGCCCTCCTCTCGGCTCGCCGTTCGCGTCAATAATAACTGCGGCGTTATCATCAAAACGAATAGTGGATCCATCAAAGCGTCTTGATGCGGCGCGCGATCGCACAAGCACCGCGCGGACTTTTTCTTTTTTCTTCACCGCTTTTCCGGGCTCCGCTTCCTGAACGGACGCCACCACAATATCGCCTAAACGGGCATAGCGATGGCGCGTGCCGCGCAAAATACGAAACACGCGGATTGTTTTTGCTCCGCTGTTATCCGCAATACGAAGAATGGTGCGTTCTTGAATCATAACTTCTCAATCACTCTCCATTTTTTCTCTTTCGAAATCGGCCGCGTGGCCTCGATGGCGACCTTATCTCCGACGTGATAGGCGTTCTCTTCGTCATGCGCCTTAAAGCGTTTGCGTATTCTCATGCGTTTGTGATAACGAGGATGCAGCTTAAAACGCGTCACTTCCACCACCACCGTTTTTCGCATAGCATCGCTTACGATGATTCCGCTAAATTGCTGTTTCTTTTTCATGTTTTTAACTTTAAAAAAGTAAGAGCGCGCGCAGTGTTTTTCCGAAGCTCCCGCATCTCTCGCACGTTTTTAGGACGGCTTGTCGACTTCCCGAAACGCAAATCGGCAGTCCTCTCCCTGAACTGGCCTAGTAGTTCGGACAATTCTTTCGTGGTTTTTCCTTTCCATTCCCGTTTTTTCATACGCGTTCGACAATGCTCGTTTTTATCGGCAACTTTGCTCCCGCCCGGCGTAACGCCTCCCGCGCGGTTTCTTCCGGCACCCCATCAATCTCAAAGAGAATTCTTCCGGGTTTTACGGGAAATACATAATGATCAACAGAACCTTTGCCGCCTCCAAGCGTTTGTTCGGGCGGCCGCATGGTCACGGGTTTATCCGGAAAAATACGAATCCAAATCTTTCCTCCGCGTTCCACAAAATGCGTCATGGCGCGGCGCGCGGCTTCAATCTGGCGCGAAGTAATCCAGTGAGCGCCTTGCGCTTGCAATGCCCATGCGCCGAACGCCACGCGCGTGCCGCGCGTCTCCGTAAGCCGGCCTCGGGAACGCCCTTTCTGCCATTTGCGATGTTTGACCTTTTTTGGTACTAACATATTTATTTGAACACTTCCCCTTTATAAATCCACACTTTAACGCCAATCGTGCCGTAAGGCAAGAGCGCCCGTATACGGGCAAAATCTATATCAGCGCGAATGGTCTGAAGCGGAATACGCCCCAGACGAATCCACTCGCGCCTTCCCATTTCCGCGCCATCAAGACGGCCTGCCAACTCAATCCGCACGCCTTCGACCCCATGCTGGCCCATAACACGGCTTGCCGTCTGTTTGAGTATCCGGCGAAACGGCAGGCGTTTTTCCAAATCCTGCATGACCATCTGAGCTACGATGCGCGCGTGCGTTTCCGGATAACGCACTTCTTCAACCGTAAGTTTCAGTCCTTTCTGTTCGGGAAATCGTTTTGCGATTTTTTTTCGCAGCACTTCGATTCCTTCACCATGCCGCCCGATAAGCAAACCGGGCCGCGAGGTACGAATAATAACATTGATGAACCGTGCAGAGCGTTCAATATCAATAGACTCTACAAAATGTTTGCGCAATTCTTTGATAAGCCATTCATACAAAAGAATGTCTTCTTTCAAAAACACCTGATACGCTTTGCGTTGAAACCATCGCGCGCGCCAGTCGCGAATTTGGCCTAAACGATAACTATAAGGATGGACGGTGTGAGTCATAATATTAGCTTTTAGCTTTTAGCCCCGCCTGTTTTGCGGGCAAATTTTTAGAAATTGATTTTTCAGGAGAAAGAACAAGAGTAATATGGCTGGTGCGTTTGCGGATAGGTGAGGCACGGCCAAATGCTCGCGGCATAAACCGCGTCGCGACGCGGCCGCCATCCACGCGGATTTCTCTGATAAATAATGGAGCGCCGGCGGGAATCTTCGCGTTGTGCGCGGCATTTGCTTTAGCGGAACGAAGCAATTTAAGAAGAGGAGTAGCGCCGCGCTTTAATTGATTGACGAGCTGACGCTCCGCAAGCTCCACGTTTTTGTGCGCGATAAGTTTGGCTAAAAGACGCAATTTACGGGGAGCAACGTGCGCAAAACGCGTTTTGGAAATAATTTCTTTCATAGTATTATGCTTTTGTTTTTTCTTTTTCGGCTTCTTTTGTTTTAATCTCCTGCTCTTTCTGCATTTTGCCGCCGTGACGAACAAACACGCGCGTTTTACTGAATTCGCCCAATCGATGCCCCACCATCTCCTCTGAGACAGAGACAGGAATAAATATCTTACCGTTATGCACGCCTATCGTATATCCAATCATTTCCGGCGTAATCACCGCGGCGCGCGACCATGTGTTGACGACCACACGCGGCCCCGGTTGATAGCGGGCTAATTTTTTAAGCAATCTTTCATCAACAAAAGGACCTTTTTTAAGTGAACGACTCATA